>DATFDI010000066.1:0-14785 GCA_035252175.1 Nitrososphaeraceae archaeon | reverse complement strand
AGAATACGGAAAAGGAACAAACAATGAAATAGCTAAGCTGATGCCAAGCGATATACCAATCCACATCAATTGCTGCAGTAGGAAATCCTTGTTGTTACTCAATGCTCACCCACATCATCATCATCATCTTCTTCTTCTTTTATATGTATTAATTTATATTCACTGTGATTTAAATACGTTCTAGAAACAAAAGAGCAATGTAATGGGATTTAGATTCTAGATGCAAGAACCTACAGGCATATAATTGGTGTCATTATATTCAATTGATAAACTGCCTTCACAACCGATAAGCTGATAAGCATCTTCCCTAAAGTCCACCTTCGAATGAAGGTAGCATTATCCATAGCAGGAAGCGATTCAGGCGCTGGTGCAGGAATACAAGCTGACCTAAAAACGTTCTCTGCATTAGGCATCTATGGATGTACTGCGATTACGGCAATTACGGCACAGAATACTCGAGGAGTTTCCGCCATTTTTGAAATCGAACCAGAGATAATCTCAAAGCAAATTAGATCTATTTTATCAGATATGTCACTCGATGCCATAAAAATTGGGATGGTCTATAATGAACAAATAATCCACAGTGTCGCTAAATGGATAAGCAATTCAAAGTGTCCTGTAATTTTGGATCCCATCATTCTAGCCGGAAGCGGAGCAAGGTTATTACTCAACAATGCCATTGAGTCGTTTATTGATGAGCTCGTTCCCCTTTCAACACTAATCACGCCAAACATACAGGAGGCTGGAATATTGACAAACATCATGATCAACTCAGAGGTTGATGTTATAGAGGCTGCTCATGTTATTAGAAAACTTGGTGCAAGAAATGTAATTATAAAGGGCGGTCATTTTGGAAGGGAAAAGTCTGTAACAGATTTATTTCTTGACAGTAAAGGTAAGACGGCTCGATTTTCGAATCCAAGGATAGATGTCAAGGATATACACGGGGCGGGTTGTAATTTTTCTGCGGCGGCTGCTGCTTTTGCATCAAAAGGATTCAGTCTAATGCACTCTTGTAGACTAGCAAATCAGTATATTCATACTGCTCTTAAAAATGTGTTAAAAATAGGACGTGGTCTTGTCGTCGCCGATCCCATATCGGGTGTATTTCACGATGCAAGTCGATATAAAATCCTGCACGAATTACAACTCGTTGTTAATAAAATCCAAATGCTATATAAATTTGGCAGATTAATACCTGAAACTCAGTGCAATATCGTTTTTGCCCTATCTGATGCAAAAAGCGTTCTTGATGTGGCAGGCGTAAAGGGTAGAATTGTCAAGTTGGAAAATATGGCCAGAGCGGTCTCGAATGTGGAATTTGGTGCTTCAAAGCACGTTGCTTCTGCTGTTTTGTCATACATGAACTTTGATCCGACAATCAGATCTGGAATGAACATTAAATATGATGATCAAATATTGTCTATATGCAAATCTATTTTTCGTATCTCAGAATACGATAGGGCAATCGAACCTGCAAATATAAAGAGAAAGGAAGGTAAGACAATAAATTGGGGGATAATGAACGCTCTGTTAAAAAACAGGGATGCTCAGGTTGTATATAACAAAGGAGATGTTGGAAAGGAGCCCATGATTATATTGTTTGGTAAAGATCCAGATGATGTTTTTGAAAAGATAAAAAGAATACTTTGCTATCTATAGATCAGTCAACTCAACACGATACTGGAAATTTGATAAGTTTAATAAAATAGCATAGATGGTAATCATACGAATAGGAGTTGTTGTGATATGAAAGCGGTAATTCTTGCTGGAGGTTTAGGAACTAGATTACAACCTTATACATTTTTCATACCAAAACCCATGCTGCCATTGGGTAACAAGCCACTGCTCGAGCATATAATTGAATGGCTCAAAACTGATAGCAACGAAAGAATAGACCAGATTATCCTTTGTGTAAGCTATCTTCACAGGACAATTGAAGATTATTTCGAGGACGGTAGCAGGTTTGGTATCAAGATAGAATATGCCAGGTCTGAAAGACCTCTCGCGACAGCAGGGCAGTTAAAGTCAGCACAGAACCTGATTCACGATACATTCGTTTGTCTTTATGGGGATTCAGTTTATGAATTTAGGTTAGGAGACATGATATATCAGCATACGAAGTCGAAAGCGTTCATCTCCATGGCACTTCTATCGTACAGAACAAAACTCAAGTACGGTTTCATAGAGCTGAACAATAAGCACGACAATAACAAGGTAACAAGCTGGAGAGAAAAGCCTGAAGTAAGCGGATTGATTAACATTGGATGCTATGTAATGGAACCGGAATTTTTGGACCTCATTCCAGCATCTAGTGCTTTTGGAATGGACGACGCAGTGAGAAAGGCTCTTGAAAAAAAGAAATTTGTAAAAGGATTCAAAATACAATCAGGATTTATAGATATAGGAGACAAAAAGTCCTATCTAGATGCCTACAAAAAATATGTCGAGAAGTTGGGAAAAATATGATTAAGAGAATGCAGAAAAACAAACCTGAGCAAAAGCAGTACCTTTGATACATATGTGATATGTGTGTTTGCTAAAGCCGAGCATCACTTGATGGCTCTAGGTTATTCCAATGTCTACATCTAGATCGGGAATATCATGTGAAGTATAATCAAAAAGATCATTATAAATAAATAATGTATATGATTTTTACATGTAGTCAAGCATTTTTCTCTCTCTCCATAGATTAATTCTCTGATGTAACCATGGATAGAAGTTAGCATCTCCATCCTCGAACTCTTTTTTTACAATTTTAATAATTGATTTCGAAACTTGGCCTGGGTTCCCATAAATAGATTTTTTATTCTTCACAATTAATCCTAAGGCTTCATTTCTGTGATATGTTTCTTTAACGATCGATGTAATCCAGTGTGGATTTACAGGTGGTACCAGTATATTGCTTTTCGCATCAAATACTGTTTCAGGCCTATCAGTATTAAGTCTAACAGTCAATGACAATACGTTAGGAAAGTATAAGAGTTCCTCCTGCATTGATCCTGAATCCGTCATTTCTGCCCAACAGTGTCCACTATCTAGGAACTCTATAACGTGTGAGTATTCTCTCCACAGAGGAGTAATGATGAATTTATGCGGAAACTCTTCGGCCAGGCTTTGTAATTTAGATGCAAAATTATATTGTCGAAGTGCGGACTTGGTTGCATTCAACATGACTAAAACTATTTTATGATCTGTGTTTTTAATTAGACTTATCATTCCATTCAAGATTGATTCGAATCTCCTGGGGGTTAGATTCTCTCTCCGATGTATGTCGACTCTTAACCAACGCCCATTTTCAAGTTTAGGATAAATATCAAAAACACTATCAGAAGATTTTGAATTTGTTCGTTTTAAATGAATTGAATCAACAACAGAGTTACCTACAATATGAATTGACTCCTTAGGATAACCCTCCCTTATAAGATTTTTTTTATTCAGCCTTGTTGGAGCAAAAAAATATTCTGTGCCTGCAGAACAAATCCAAGTATCTATTTGTTCCGGAAACGGTTCCTCTCTTGTAAGAAACCATTTACCTTCAAGCTGGGCTCTGATGAAGTCTTCTACGTCTCCCTTACTTGGACCCTGTGATATTCTTACCTTTTTCATTACTTCCGGGCTCATAGACCTCAAACCTGCCTCGTTTTGTCCTACCTTTTGTCCCATCCCAAATACCCAGGCGAGAGGAGCTATTCCGGCGACCAATGTATCTCCATGAACTATTGGAAGCAGTCTGGAATCCACGCCAAATTTACTCCTGCAGTACCGTCCAAATGAACCAAATTTCATAATGAGTTCACTTGCTTTCTCCATCAGATCGCCTCGAATCTGGAGATTACAGGATACAAAATTTTGCAATTCAAATTCTTTTACCCCGAACCCTAACACGTCATCGAAATGTTGTCCAGTATCAATCACAAATACAGGCAATTTTTCCTTAGCAGCCTCAAAAACGATCGGTGCCTGTTTATAAAAATCTGGTTTTGTACCGATTACCACAGCCAGAACTGGACTGTTTTGTTTCTTTGCAGTGTTGACTACATTTGAAAGTAAATGAGAATAGATTTTGACAGGAAGAAAGCTTCGTGAAAAATCTATATTGATTTGCTGATCTTGTTTTGTCAACGTGTTTCATCTTCCAAATTTCTGGATAGTCTGGTCCTGTACAGTGAATAGATCGCGAAGCAGGCTACACCTGCCCCTCCAGCCATGAAAACAAATGGAACTGCATCAATGCCGCCAAGAATATAATTGTGGTTAATTTTAGGTACAATCGTAACTGCAATTGCCATACCCATAATTAGTATAATCCCTGAAGCGATCAATACTAAAGTAGCTTCCTTAACTACATATGCCTTTTGCAACCCGAAAACAGTGCCTGCAAGTATTAAAGCTGGGACTCCTGAAATAGAAATAATTTGAATTAATACTCCCTGTGGATCTACAAATATTCCTGGACCTTTCGCATCAGGTCCAACGAGAAACAAATAGAAAGATATCATTAATGCTGCGAACAAGACTGTCATGGCCAGAGATCCAAGTGATATCCATGTTTCTAACTTCAGCATACTTTTATAGCATCCTTATTTCCAGGTATTTTAATAAATAAATCATATTATCTAAGTAATACCAACTATACCTGCTAGCTCTTTTCTACATGCTGAACCTAGTATTTCGGCTGATTTTTCTGGCCTGATATTACTAAGATAAACTCCAAACCCGCGTTCCAAGCCCGTCCAGGTCTTCAGTTGTGGATAAATCTCGATATGCCAATGGATTTGGCGGCTATTTTTCTTCTCTGGGGATAAATGAAAGACCAGGTTGAAGTCTGTTTCGTTTAATGCTTTGGACATACCACCCAAGGTTGATCTCAGTATAAGCGCTAAATCGGCGATTTCCTTTTGTGTGATCCTTGAGAATGTTGTGGTATGCCGTTTTGGATATATCCAAAACTCATATGGATATGTGGCCGCCCATGGGCAGAACGCAAGGAAGCTGTCAGTGGCTAATATTTGTCGCGGCCCACTGGATTCCATAGATATTATATTACACGCTGGACAGTTTCCGTTTTCATTTATGTATCTATGTGATGCATTAGCTTCCAATTCTATTGTTGGAGGAATGCCTGAGAAAGTTACCATATTTAAATGGGGATGGCTGATCGTGCTGCCTGCGGTCTGCCCGCTGTCGATGTAAATGGAAACATACGTAACACTTTTTTGCGTGTACAACCATCTGACTCTATCTTGAATAACTAGAAGTACATTGCCCCATTGCTCGACTGAAATACCCGAGAACTTTTGATTATGTTCAGGAGAAGCTACAACGATTTGATGATACCCATAAGCCGGTTCACTATACATTGGCTTATCCGAATAATCAGTTGCGGGACTTGTATTTACTGCAGGAGTGCTGCTTGGAAATACTCTTACGCACCAATCTTCGACCAAGTTTTCTTCACTGTCTGATAAACGTTGTAGCATACTATCTTTTGCCACTAGCGCAAGAATTGCAGGTTCTGTCATTGATTCGTTGCCCGGGCAATATGGACATTTGTCATCAAAAATCTTTTCGTAGAGGTGGTCTGCTTCGGCTATTTTTGGTACTATTACAAATTTATCCAGCACATAGTCCTTTCGCAGGTCAGCCAAATTATTTCTCCCTCAGTCCCAAAACATCGTACAAGTCTCCTTAATTAAAGATTCTGTATGCATTGCGCACATGAATTACTATGTGGACTATTTTCGTATAAATTCTAGTTCGTATCATTAACCAAAGTACACTATTTGGATTCGATGAAAATCGTTAAATCCGGTTATGGTATACATAATAATGCTCATGCGTTATAGATCGATAGACAATATGACAATCGATCGTCTTCGCGGATTCATTGATATGCTCAATTACGAGGCACAAAATGGATCAGTAGTTGTAGTAGAAGGCAAGAGAGATGTTGAGGCCCTTTTGCGTATAGGGTTTAACGGAAATGTTACCACGTTTAATCGTTTCAAGGGAATAGCTGATTTTGTCGATAACCAGCATCTAATTAGCAAGAAAATAATTTTGCTGTTAGATATGGATAGGACAGGGAAATATCTGACTAGCAGGCTTGTATCACAGTTGCAGCGTCAGGGAAGCAATGTTAGTCTGTTTTATAAAAAAGCGTTGGCGAAAATTACTAATGGAAAGATCAGACATGTTGAAGAGCTGGTTACATATGCACCCTATGTATCTGGAGTTAGCGGTGCGACTGGAAGGAGGGATCTGTATTTTTATATATGACGTTTGTGAACCAGCATACCTTTGGATAATAGTTACAGGTGTCAAAGCACTTATATTCAAGCCACCCCACCTTACTTTTACTTAATAGTAATACGAGGTTATGAAATTGCCTAGCACAGGTATTGTAAAATATCATGTTAAATTAAAATTCGAAGTTGACGGCCTGGTAGAGAAGGCAGATATAATTGGTGCAATTTTCGGACAAACAGAGGGTCTTCTCGGACCCGAGATGAATCTTAATGAACTACAGAAAGTATCCAAAGTCGGGAGAATAGAAGTTAATGTAGACAGCAAGTCCAATACGGCAAAGGGTGACGCTTTGATTCCTATGAGCACCGACATATCAACCGCCGCACTGATTGCTGCAGCGATAGAAAGTATCGATAAGGTTGGTCCATTTCAGGCTCGATTCGGACTTGTTGGCATAGACGATATCAGAGCAATAAAGAAGAAAGTTATTGTAGATCGTGCCAAGAAAATCGTACAGGAATGGGCTACGAAGACTATTAGTGAGGGAGAAGAAATGCTTAAGGATGTCTACGATGCTAGCAAACCTGGTAAACTTACAGCATTTGGCAAAGCTCAACTTGCGTGCGGCACAGGGGTATTTGATTCTGACTGGATAATACTTGTGGAAGGCCGTGCTGATGTTATTAATCTTTTGCGCGCAGGTTTTGATAACGCAATAGCAATTGAGGGAGCAAAGATTGATGAAACTGTCACCAAACTCACAGAGGGGAAGCGAGTGGTTGCATTTCTTGACGGCGACAGAGCTGGCGATTTGATATTGAAGGAACTGCAGGGCTTAGTAAAAATCGACAGAATATTAAGAGCACCCGCAGGTAGAGAAGTCGAAGAATGTACTCCTCTTGAGATTGCTGAGATCTTAAAGGAAACAACACCGTACGTCGCCTCGGGCACACAACACGGGCAGCCATTCCAGCAATCTCAACAGCACTCAGAAACTAGACAACTGAGTAAACGGGAGAAGCATGAACAGGTAACAGAAATACAACAGCAAAGCCAGGTTGTATCCGGCGCTAGTGACAGTATGCAACAAGGGGATAACGCAGACATTCTTTCGGCGGTGCGTGAGGTATTTCCCCAGATTAATGAGACGCTTGAAGCAGTCTTAATGGATAGTTCTATGAGAACATTGCTTAAGATTCCGGTTTCAGACGTGGTAAAAAAGCTTAACATTACGGAGGGTGCAACATTACTGGTCCTTGATGGCATAGTTACGCAAAGGCTCGTTGAAGCTGCAGACAAAGCGGGAATTCAATATATTGTGGGTCACAGGACAGCAGAATTAAAAAAACCTACTGATGTAAGAGTTAGAACCTTCGGAGATATGGGTGTAAGTAACTAGTTAAAATGCCAGACATCAAGTTGCAACATATACTCACTATTACTAAGCTGTTGCAACTTGGTGCGAAATATAGTTTCATACAATTGAGTACTACTGATTTAGGCAAATTCATAAATAGGTCTCAACAGGCGGCCTCAAGACACCTCCTAGATTTGGAAAGCGTAGGATATATAGAACGTCTCAGGAAGGGACACAGATTCGGAGTTAAGGTTACCAATAAAGGATACTCTCAAGTTGAGATTCTATTTTCCACATTGAAATATGCGATAGAATCTATGCCCTTCACCATCGACTTTAAAGGAACAATAGTGTCTGGTATGGGCGAAGGCGCATATTACATGTCGCTGGCTGGATACAAGAAACAATTCAGGGAAAAATTAGGCTATGAGCCCTATCCGGGAACTCTAAATGTAAAGCTTGTCGATCGAATTTCTATGAATTCCAGACGTGAAATAAGCAGGTATCCATCGATTTTCATTAACGGTTTTAGTGATAACTCACGAACATACGGATGGGCAAAATGTTACAAAGCAGACATCAATGGTGGAGTCCTGAATGACGCTGCAGTTCTCGTACTAGAGAGAACACATTATGACGATAGCATGCTGGAAGTAATTGCTCCCATATCAATAAAGCAGACAATAGGTATCAAGAATGGCGATGAAATACGTATACGAATACACCTCAACAATAATAATAAAAATAATAACTCTAAGGCTATAGATTAGATAAGATTAGACTAGACTAGATTCGATATAAGGAGTCGCCAAGTTCGTTTTTTATGTTGGAACTTTTTGTTCTTGGCACAGGTGTGTTAAGCCTTGTAACTCTGACATTTAAATTTCTTATTTGGCAATTGTAAGCTACATCCTTTTCACTGTGAGCCTGATCATAACCTAACGCTATGATGTCTGGCCTTACATATTCTACCGTATCATATAATGTTCCTTCTTTTCCTATGATAGCAAGATCTACAAAGCTCAAGGAAGAAACTAGCTCTCTACGCATACCTTCTTCGTGATAAATCCTCCGTTCTTTGTTAATTGTCATTGCAGTAGAAGTTCTCGCTACTACAACTATGAGTACATCACCGTGCGATTTTGCCGCCTTCAGCGTGTGTATATGCCCGGGATGTATCAAGTCGAATACTCCTCCAACTAATACAACTCTTAATGCATCTCTGCCAATAAAAGTGAGCTTCAATTCATCACTTCCTTCTATAAAGCCGTGCTCTTTTAGCATACGGACTTTCGATTCATAGAACTCTTTTTCCACTAACATTTTGGATTCGAGTCTTTTAAGTCCTGAAACTTTTGGATCTAAATTATTAATAAATAATGAGGCAAGAATTGCTTTGTCGATGGGGTGCATGGCGTATCAATTATACTTCTTTGTGAAGTTGGAATATGTCATTGTGGTGCATATCGATGTAATAATAATAAGAATTACCCGGTGTGGCGGTTGAGCAAGATCTATATGTGTTCTCTGGGGGGCAGAAGTTATGCCCGTACCTCTAGATGTATGCATGCCAGACAGAAAGTAATTACATTTGATAAACCTTTAGGTAATTTCTATTGCTGTTTGAGTAATTAATGGTCTGCTGCGTCGCCAAGATAATTTTTGATTTCAAAGTTCATAAATCGAATCAAGACGTCGTATTATTGACATTGACATCACGATGGAAGCTATACGTTACCAGAAAGATTTGTGAACCAGCAATTTCATAGTGAAAAAATGTGATGTGACCACTGGTGTCAGAGATCGGCCTCCCACCAGAAAGGAATTACTGAATAACATTCAGGGCAAGGATGGAATCCTCTGTATGTTGTCTGACAAAATAGATGCAGAGGCAAGGAGTTAGAAATTTATCATTATTAATCCATCACGTGATCTACATATATTATTTCTAGCAAGTAGATATTGTTCTTGCCCGATTATGCTTAAAGCATATTCATACTAATATCGTGCTAGCAGTTACATTCAAATTATCTAAAATTTGAATGCAAAGGTTATTTTCTTAAATATTATTGTATTTTCGTTTTAATTCAACTTCCATATAATCTTCATCAGAACCTCTGATACAGTTTGTCGAGACTATGTTCAAGTGCTGGAACTCTATCGCTCCGTTTGGAACATTCCCTATTTCTTGCATAGACTCCAAGCGTTTTTCTATTTGGTCCATATGTTCTTTGCATACAACTCCTATCATATATTGATCTTTTTTGTCATTAATAGAAACTACGAACGATGGCGAATGACTACAAGCACGGCCATTTTTTATTATCGAACATCGTTGGGGCAGCAGCACTACCGATCAAAAGTTTACATGTAATATAAGACTTACAATTTCAAAAAATGAGACCTAGACAATAGAGTAAATCCGTATAACAGTGAACGATGATAGTACTAAAGAACGACGAATGACATTTGTGTAACGATCATTTCAGAGAAGGGACAAATTTACACCCATGTTCTTTACATTTCGAGCATATTGATTCTTGCCTATAGTTATCCATCTGTCCCCCGATATTCTTTTGAATGTGCGTGTAATTTTTCGTGTCTCATCGTGTTTCAAGAACAATAAGGTCGTTCGAAAATTTTTCTGCTCTAGCGGGACCAAGTAGGAATTGGACCAGTGTTGTGTTGCTTGCTATTTCTTTTTCTTTGCTGAAACTATTGATACCACGTCTCTGTCTTTGAGCTGATACGTAGTCGGCAATCTAAGACCATCTCGAACATCTATGGCGTACAGCAAACCCTTAACTAAATCGCTATGGATATCTTTTGCGAGGTTTTCAATTGTAGCGCCAGATTTCATCAGGTAGACATCAGGTAATATGTTTCCATGCGTATCTGCAAGTTTATTTGCATCTGCCACAGGATAAACTGCATTCATTCTCAGTAATTTGAACACTGCAACATTGATAGCAAATTGAACACCCGTGCGCATATATTCTCCAAGTATATCTTTTCTTATGAAATTAAGTGCCCATTTCTGTTTATCATTTAGCATTATCTGGTCCTTTATTTCAAACCTTTCATCACCTGCAATATACTGAATCAGGCCACGACTTTCTGCTCGTCTTAGGGTAAGTTCGGCATCTGCACTGCAAGGCACAATAATCATATTTTTATACTGCTCCCGTATCCTACGGAAATTCTCCGCGGCGGTGGGTAAATCTACTTTGTTTGCAACAATTAGGGTCGGTTTCGATATTTCTCTAAGGCTCCAACAAAAATTTTTAGCCTTTTCCAATCCGAAATCATCAAATGCATTTCCAGACAAATTGTTATCATCCAAAGCGAATCTGACATGCTCTTCCCTTACTCCAATTCCCCGGAATACATCTGTGATAGCTGTTATCATATCTGTACCTGAGTTCACCGTTCTTGATATTTTGTCATGATTCCCTTCAAAGAGCTTTAGATACCACATAACTAACTCCTCTTCTATGTCAGCTATATCCGCTATTGGATCGCCTGTGCCTGCCTCCGCTATTTTTCCTGATGCATCGATACTCCCCGATGCATCCACAATATGTAATAGGGCATCAGATTGAGCTGCAACAGATAAGAACTGATTTCCTAGACCCTTTCCTTCCCAAGCACCTTTGATCAAGCCGGGTAAATCAACTAGGTCTACAGGGATAAATCTCCAGCCGTCAATACATCGTGAATTCTTTGGATTGTCTTGAACATCGAACTCACGGTGAACGCACAAGGTAATAGCATTCGCATTGCCTTTGCGAGGTTCTTTAGTTGTAAATGGATAATTGGAAATTTCTGCTGTCTCAAGTGTAGCAGAATTAAAGAAGGTAGTCTTACCTGTATTGGTCTTGCCAATCAACCCGATTTTTATCATATGTACAATAGTGAAATTTTGCGATCGTATTTATATCTCACTACAAAGGCTAACCCAACCAGAAATCATAAGAAGCCAAACTTATTAGATATCTGCTCCAGCGCGCTTTTATCAAACCTGGGTCGTGGACTGAATTTATATTATATTGACTCAAATTTGCGCAAGGCTATACCTAGCTGATTTATTCTCCAACTCATGTCGTCGATCTCATCTATACTGAAATCAGCTAACCATTTATCCAAAATTGTTTTCAATATTTCAGTAGCATTATATAGCAATGACCAATATGGATGATGTTCTGCGGTAGAATAAGATAGCTCAAGAAGATCATATAACGACGAAGTAGCCCTTTTAAGTGAATCTGTCTCTTGATCGTAAATTCTAATTATTCCCGGATCAGTGTCCACAACAACCTTGATACCCACGTCTTCATCTTGATTTATATGATCGACTGTCGACCTTATTTGCTCATACAGTCTGTCGATTCTGTTTCCTTTGAAAGACATAGCAGCCAAATATTCTGCCATATAATGACTTATTTGCATATGGCCATTATACTATTGAATATTTATAGGATCTCCATACATAAGGAAATAGCGACAGTAGCAGTATAAACGTATTTTCAAATTTTGATACTACGTGTAAATAAAGTCATCAGTGAGTTAAGAGATTAAAAAATCTATTTTTGAGATCCTATAGTTTGTAGATGCACATAAGTAAATATAGAGCGCCAATATATGTTTATCAATAACGACAACTAAAGTGGGAGTGTAACTGCGCCTTGCGAGGCAGACTGCACTAGCGAGGAATACTTGGCTAAGGCACCTTTTATGTAATGTGGTCTTATTGGTTTCCATCTTCTTTTTCTCCTGCTTATCTCTGCCTTTGATAATACCAAATCGATCTTTCCTTTAACAGTATCGATGAGGATTTCGTCTCCATTCTTTACTAGCGATATAGGTCCCCCGACCATTGCCTCAGGTGAGATGTGACCCACCATAAGTCCCCTAGTTGCTCCAGAGAATCTACCGTCAGTGACCATCGCAGTCCTTTCACCTAGTCCCTGTCCTACGAGTGCGGCAGTTGCTGATAACATTTCTCTCATGCCTGGTCCACCTTTTGGACCTTCGTACCTTATCACCACTACGTCACCTTCAACTATACGTCTATCTGATATTGACCTGAAAGCGTCTTCCTCAGTATTGAAAACTTTGGCTTTTCCAGAAAACCTCATATTCTTTATACCTGCAATCTTAACCACTGCACCTTCTGGAGCAAGTGAGCCATATAATATTCTCAATACGCCCTCCGAATG
The DNA here is from genome assembly GCA_035252175.1 of Nitrososphaeraceae archaeon. Taxonomy (GTDB): domain Archaea; phylum Thermoproteota; class Nitrososphaeria; order Nitrososphaerales; family Nitrososphaeraceae; genus JAFAQB01. The sequence continues at coordinate 1,957 of DATFDI010000066.1, read as the reverse complement.
AATTGGATCCTCGATTGGTCTCACTATATCCTGACTTTCCCATTCAGAAATACTCAGAGGACAGATATTATTTTCCATGGTATTACCAGTAACAGTCATTACGTTTCCGTGAAGCATTCCTTTAGATAGCAACTTGTGCAAAATCACAGGAACGCCTCCTACTCTGTCAAGGTCTAACATAACGTAGAACCCTCCAGGTCTCATATTTGCAATATGTGGCACTCTCCTCCTAATCCTTTCAAAGTCTTTCATTTCTAACTTGACGCCCACTTCTCTTGCGATAGCTAGGAGATGCAATACTGCATTAGTAGAACCTCCAATTGCATTTGCCATGGCAATTGCATTTTCAAAGGCTTCAAAGGTCATTATATCTTTCGGACGAATATTATTTTCTATTAGATTGGAAATTGCCCTTCCTGTTTCATAGCATATTTTGGATCTTCTGTCGCTTTCGGCAGGCGGCGAAGCACTTCCTGGCAGTGACATTCCAAGTGCCTCACTTACAGAGGACATGGTATTGGCAGTATACATACCAGCACACGAGCCAGCAGATGGACATGCCACATTTTCTAAGCTAACTAATTCTTCCAAGGTCATTCTACCTGTATCATAAACGCCCACGGCTTCGTAAACATCCTGAATAGTTACGTCCTTGCCGTTCCAGTTTCCTGGCATAATCGTGCCCCCATATACGAATATACTAGGTAGATTAAGTCGAGCCATAGCCATTAAGCTGCCTGGTAAACTTTTATCGCATCCAGAAATAGCAACGAGAGCATCATATTGATGAGCCCTCATCATTACTTCAATCGAATCAGCAATGATCTCCCTGCTCACCAACGATGCTTTCATACCTTCATGACCCATGGCAATTGCGTCGGATACAGCAATTGCGGTAAATTCCCTTGGAGTACATCCTGAATTCTTTACACCTTCTTTGGCCATTTGGGCAAGTTTACCTAGGTGGATATTACAGGGTGTCGCTTCATTGCATGTAGAAGAGACACCTACAAGCGGCCTTTCCAGATCAGTGTCATTAAGTCCCATTGCTTTGAACATGGCCCTATGTGGGGACCTTGAGGGGCCTTCGATTACTGTTCTACTTGGGAGTATCATAAATTATCGTCTTAATCTGATTGATACATTCACTTATTCATATATATTTTCGGTTATTTAGCCCCTAGCCCATACATGTGTTGTAAGAGTATGCAAATAAAATAATATCGTCCTCCGACTATATAGGCGTTGTATCAACTAGTCTAAAGTTGCAATAATTTTTATCGCATCTAATCCTTCTACCTTAAATGTCGTTTCACACATTCCACATTCAGAGTTGCCGCTCGATAGATCATTGGCTGACACTTCTTCGTTTGCATAGTCGCATTTTGGGCATCGAAATGCGAAACTTACGTCAAAATTCTCTAGCTCGATCGTTTCACCCATAATCCACCATCAACCTCGTTTTATATATCAAAGCTTTGTCACAGGAGTGTGCTTTACATTGCCGGCGCGTCATTCGTATTAAGGAGTATAATAAAATATATAAAACTAATGTGGTAAGGTCTTTAAGAATAGTAAATAGCTTCCGCTGGTCGACTAACGCAGCACTGAATACAGACGCTATCAACAAAAGGGCAATTCGGTTAGGAAACTCGGGACATATGAATTTATGAATTTAGGATTTAATTCTGGATAATGAACGGTCTTACGAAGTATCTCATGCTTCTTTCATTATACATTCCGTTGCATTTGACCTTCTATGTATTGCTTGATGAGGCAAGTGTATACAGTACATGTATTCATATACCCTGTCCATCTGATCTTCGTACTCTCTGAGCCACTATCACAGCACTAAATAATATACTTGTAAGCAAGATTGTAATCAAAGTGCTTGGAAACTCTGGAACTACCACATAACCTCTTGCTATTCCATTTCGTGTAAGATCTGGTGTCTGTC
>DATFDI010000065.1:0-30675 GCA_035252175.1 Nitrososphaeraceae archaeon | reverse complement strand
TCTTGGCATTATTCACTAGGTTTATTTTAAAAGACTTGTCATCTATATTCTGTTCACCAAAATATCTCTCTAAAGCATCACCAATGATAAGCAATCCTTGTTTCTCATACTCAGATACATTCATACCATGATCATATTGAGAAAGTACCTGTCTAACAGAATCAGTAGTTTCATAAAATGGATTTATAAGAACAATCTTGTTGTTCTCTTTCATTTGTTTGTGTATATAGTTAGAATAAAGCTCTCTTAATGTATCTAAATCTGGATAAATTATCATATAGTGAGCACCATATTCTGCTTGATTCATATGATGCAGAGTATCATTAACATGACAGTTTGTTGTATTTCGTATCATGATTGGGCTTCTTCATGACTATATGCACAAACAATATAATAACCATTTACATATGAATAACCAGTCAACTATTGATCTTCCGCACTACATCATTTAGCTGCTGTATAGAAAATGGTTTTTGAAGAAAGGCGTCTACCTTGATATCTGGTAACATATTATGAAATTGCTTTTGTTGGATTTCAAAATCAGTCATAAGCACAACTTTTACTTTTGGATTAATTTTCTTTAGCTCCATCACAAGTTCATATCCATTTATCCCAGGCATTCTAATATCAGATAGTACAAGGCTGCAGTTCTTGTAATTTGTTTGAAAGTAGTCTAATGCCAATAGTGCATCGGTAAAAGAAGATACCTTGAATCCATGTTTACTCAAGGCCTGTTCAATCAGTCTAACAATATCATGGTCATCATCTACTACCAGAATGTACTTGTCACTGGCTCCCATTTTTTGACCCCTTACTTGCTTTGTGTAGCACCTTTCATTACAAGCAAACTGCCATGTTCTAGTACAAGTGAAACTATCTGTTTAGTTTGCTTGTGCTTAAACGAGAATTTTCGTTCTGCCCCAAAACTTAACGAAGCAATGGTATTGTTTTTTCCCAATGACCCTTCATCATCACTATGCCATCCCATACCTTCATTTCCATTATGATACAAGTTCAGCAAACAGGAATTAAATTTGGTTCCTGCATATTCTTCTACTACTTGCTTAATCTCGCAAAGTTCCTTAGTCCATGCTAATGCTCTCTTTGTAGTATTTGAATAAATATACTCGTATTCAGAATCACCATACCATGCTACTTTTCTCTTAGTAGTAACGTGTTTACCAAAGAAGACAAGGTCGTCATTTTCCCATTGGATATTTTGCATTAACAAATCAAAGTACTGATTTGCTCTTTCAGGTGATAGTATCTTCCCATAATAGTTTACTATACTTTCTTCATTCAGAATATTAATACCTGCTCTATATTCATTGAACAATGTCATTGCTTTGCCAGTTGCATTTCAATAGTCAGCCTGAAAAATTAATTTGTTTATGATATGTATTGTTGTTGTTTTCTCTCAAATTCTTGCATTCTTGCTGTTAAAGCTATGACTTGGTCTGATAGCTGTGCTATAGCATCATTTTCATTTTATCATGATTTCGTAATGCTTGATTTAAGTCTTCTAGCTCTTCCACCTTGCTTTGTATATCAGCACCTTGTCGTTCTAATTGGTGAATGTTAAGAAAGGTTAGATATGGCTCCACTTTCTTAAATAATTCAGCTTTCTCTGACTCTTTTTTACGCCAATATGTTGACCGCTATATCAGATAAACCATTCAGAATAATGCTAATTATTTGCCTATTCTATTAATTCTGATAATAAAAGCTACAGCACACTCTTTTTCTATAACTTATCTTTATCAATGGCGTTGGTCTTCAAATGCAAGACATGTGGTTTAAATTCGAAGAGAAAAAGCGTTTAGAGATTCACAAGCAGGCTTAAGAGGCTAGCCTTAACTTTTAATTATAGTCCAATAGTAATTGTAGCTGTTTTGGTAGATAGTCGATAACATGAATAAATATATAAGTATATAATAATACTTTGCATATCTAGATATTATTTCATAATAATAATTCTTTAACAAAATAAAAATCATCATGCATCATGGTTAATTTGTTTATTCATATTCCCTAGAAATTTCAGTTTCGATCTTTCTTCCATATACATGTTCAAATTCTCTTGGTTTAGAATCTTTGAAAACATCTTTGCTACAATATTTCATGGAATACGCAGCCATCATATCCAAAATAGGCTGTAGTGCTAAGCTCTTTTCTGTTGGATAGTATTCTATTCTCACTGGACTTTGATTGTAGTATACCTTACGTTTTATTAGTCCCATTTTTTCCATCTCTTTAAGTCTTGTTGACAGGGTCTTTGGATTACTATCTTCAATGGAATTTAATAATTGGTTGAACCTATTCTGGTTACCATTTATCATATTTCTTAGGATTAGAATTGTAAATTTTTTACCAATGATTTTGAAAGTATTATTAATTGGACAGCATTTTATTTCGGTATTGTTAGAGGGATTCATTATCTGCAGAGTATTACTAGCCCGATTATTGTCATCAGTAACAGACAGGTTGACTTTCATGATCAATAGAAATGTTCCATCATATATAATTGCCTTTGTATATTAAAGTGAAGATAGTATTTGCACATGAGATTTGCATACGAGAATCTACACCACACCCATATCAAGAAAAATACTATTCTATAACTAATTAAGATATGGATGGGATCGTAAAGAACTAATTTGTCTCTGTCTATCAAGCTGAGAAATTATATTTACTTGCTCTATACAATTAGATTCGTGGTACAGCTTGACATATAAGGCAAATTTGAAATTTTGGAGCCAAGATGAACAACACTAAAGGAAAGAGAATACTTTCCATCACACATGGACAGGATGTTGATGGTCTGTTTTCTGGTGCAATTTTGAAGAATGCATTTCCCGACACCTTAGTATTCCTTACAACTTACGGATATGAGAATATGCAAAGAGCAGCTGATATCATAAAATTTAATGTTATTAGGTCTAATAAAAGTGGTACAATTGTATTTTCAGATTTAAATGTTAATAGTCATGCAGATGTTGCACCAATAGAAGAAGCTGCCATTCAATTGAAAAGTTATGGGTGGACTTGGGTTTGGGTAGACCATCATAGTTGGCATGAAGAAGTAAAGAGAAGAGTAGAATCCTTTGCTACTCTTATATTATCCGAGGATAAAGAGCAAAGATGTGCTTCTGAGCTTGTCCTCGAAAACTTTGGTTTGAAGAAAAGAACTGCATGCGAAAGAATGGCAAAATTTGCACATATTATTGATTTTAGATTACCTCAAGTTCATGCCTTGCCACCACTTCCAGAGATCATTACCTTTTATCGTAGCCTACCTGATAGTTATAGAAAACTGCATATGATAATAGAGAAAGCATCAAAAGGCATATTTTGGGACGAAGATTTACAACAAGAGTACGAGACTCGATATATTCCACTCAGGGAAGCCGCAATGTCCTCAGCAATGAAATCTCTTTCCATTCATGAAATTAGTGGCTTAACTATTGCCATAATTGAATCTCCCAGAATACTTTCTAAGAGCCTGTTAAGCGAAAAAATATTTGAAGAACAACCAAATGTAATAATTGCAGTTTTATATTCCCCAGATGGGAGAGTAAGTATTAGAAGAAAAGCTAATACAGATATAAAATGTGACAAAATTGCTCATAGACTGAATGGTGGAGGTCACATCTACGCTGCTGCTGGAATTATAAAGGATAATGTAAAGCAAGCTCTTACAACATCAAGAGTAGTAAAAGAATTACAAAGCATTCTAAAAGATTCACAATTAAAGATAAACCCATAATATTAAAACCCCAATATTTTTGGGGTAGCATAACAACAAAGGTCAGAGCAATACTAAAAATGAAATACATGCTTCATATATAAAATAGCTAATGACTAGATTGTAATTCGTTGAGAGATTTAGATAGATGACTACCGTTGTAGCTCGAAGAACTAATGGTGTAAGCAGCATTTCATATTGAATCAATTTTTATATCTCAGCATATCTATTGACAAAATCAGTATGACAGTATGTGGCTGCCGATGTATAAAGTGTAAGAGCCAACAGCTTGATAGCTTCAAGTTCGTTGCCAGTGATGGTTTTGATGATATGCACCATACATGTTTATCATGTGACACGCATTTTAGTCATGTTGATGGAGAAACATATAACACATGCCAAGTATGCAACTATTTTAGGCAGATATGAAATGGTATCAGGTAAGTAAATACGCAAACAAGTATATTCCAACTCGCCTAACCAGTCTAAATGTCCCTCAATGGGTGAAAAGTAATATCTTATAGGAATGTATCATAATATCCACATACTATTATGATTAAGCAGGCCATAAATTGGAGCAATTTGGAAATAGGTTCATAAATGATGAGAGCTTATAGTTCAACGATGGATAGTACTCTAAGACCAATAATCAAACTGCAATTGCTATTTATTGGAGCCAGCCTTGGAATTAGTATATTATTGACATATTTGTTTGGATTTATAGTTGGAATCGCTCTAAATATCGCAATCTTCATCGGAATTATATTCTATATCAGGAGAAGGCAGATGAGGGCACTGAGGACTTTTGGATTTAGTGACGAACAGGTAGGTCGAGGATACACAAACTCTGCCGTAAAACTGAAGTATATGTGCTTATTATGCAGCGCTGAGTTCAGTGGTTCAAAATGCCGTAAATGTGGTTCGAAGATGAAAAAGCCGGTCTTTTAATTTGACTCATTTTTTGATAAGTTTGTTTAAAGAATCTCGTCGGTATAGCGGTTTAGATTGTGTAACGATGAGAAATTGGCATACAATAACTGAAATAAAGTAGCGGTACAAAAATTTAAACAATCCGCATTATTACATGCAAATGTTACACGATATGACTTTTCAGTTATGCCGCATAACTATAAAATGAGATTATTAAACGACTAAAACTTCAATTAGTTAATATACATATCCTTGATGGCAGCTACAATAGAATGATCCTGTTTTTTACAAGTCCCATTGGCCTGGGTCATGCTAGCAGAGATATTGCAATTGCTGAAAAACTAAAAAAACTGGAATCAGTCCACAATGAAATCCTTTTCGTCAGTGGAGCAGGAGCTTTCAACCTGATTCATAATAACTCCTATTGTGCATTTAATCTTTACAGGCCTATAAATTTTTCTATTCAGTCAGGTGAGCTTAAGAAACCTTTCACATGGCTAATAAAATATCTTTCGTATTATAAAAGATGTAAGGCTGCGGCAGAAGCGTTTCTTGTCAAACATGATCATCTGATAGTCAGTGATGAGGATTTCGCTTCCATTGCCATTGGTGAGAAAATGAATCGAAAGCGTATTTTAATTACAGATATAACAGAAACTCGCTTCACAAATGGGATTGTATCAGTACTTGAAAGAAGAATGAATAAAATAATGCGAAGGATGATAGACAAATGTACTCATGTCATTATCCCAGATTATGGCAATAATAGTGATAATCTTGTATATGTGGGGCCTATAGTTCGAGAGGTGAGTGCTGATCGGAATACGCTACGTAAGAAATTCGGCTTTAATAAAAAGACAATTATACTTAGCAGTGGTGGTACAGACGCAGGAGTACATCTTGTCACAAGATCGCTAGAAGCATACAGAAGACTCAAAACAAAGAAAGATATTGATCTCGTACTTGTAGGAGCGCCAGTAGAAAAATTGACCTATTCCTCTGACTTTTGTAATATAGGCCTTGTAAATAACTTACATGAATATATTTATGCATCAGATCTTGTAATTTCTCTTGCAGGACGCTCAACCATGGATGAATCAATTGTGTATGGCATACCTGGAATTTTTATTCCTATAAAAAACCACTTTGAACAGGAGGATTGTGCAAAGCGGCTAGGATATAAATATGAAGATATTTTTAAAATCGAACGCCTTATCGAAGAGAAATTAGATTTACCAGCAAGAGGAATAACACAACCAAATGGTGCCGAAAAGGCTGCTAAATTGATTTTGCAATCACTTTGACCCCCGAATTGTTATGAGTCAAACTGGTGAATAATATACACTGTTTATTTATTCGAAACCAAAAATGCATAGATCTATAAAGTGTTTAGAACCTCAATTAGTCTAACTTAACATAAAATATCACATTTTCTAAAGTTAGGTTGAACTCATGTCTTTTTAATGTAGTTCTCACGCATCCAGATAACAATGGTCATAATAGCATCAATTCGTATTTTGATGCTTGACAAGGCCGAGATTCAGTTAGTTAGCTATGAAAGTTATTATATCTATGAATCTAGCTATATATGATTGAATAGCAAATCAGAGAATTGCACTCAAAGTGAGCACGGTTCATGTAATGGAATTGAGATAGTATCAATAACTAACGGTTCAAAAGTAACCAAAGTTTGTAGTTGCCAATGTCATAATAATATGTATAATCTAATTAAGAACACAATATCTGTAACCATGCAAAAGAATGGTTTGTACAATGGCAGTTGAGATAGTCTTTGAAATTAAAATATAAATATACCTCTAGATGAGAAACAGCATTGCGCACGCATTGCAGTTGTAATCAAAGTTACATTAGCTATTCCATATCTTCTTGGCAATCAATAGATGTTAAAAACATATAATGAAATCATGTGCCTAGCTTGTTCGGTTTGCCCATGTAATCACTGTAAACGTACTTACTGCCGAGCCTATCATCCCAGCTATTACTGCTCCGATCACTGATTGATTTACGAATGTTGGCGTGAATTCTTTAAACCAGGCTGCAATACTTGGCAAAGATAGATATCCTATAAATCCTATCACAAATCCAAGTATCCAAAAGGCAAAAACAGCAATTCCCCTAGACAAATGGCCTTCCCCTTACATTACATACTATGTCAGCAAGTCCTATAGGATTTTTAATTACATTGTATAACTGTTCCATCAGTTTGGATATTGGGATTTGATAATAAACATGATTGTCAAATATTATAAATACAACATAGATCATAATTGGATTTATGTGTAGACTGACTCTAATGCTCTAGGGCCCTACTTAGTAATTGTCCCAATATCCTTATCAAAGTAGACGTACGTTTTATAAAGTATTAATAAAGTTATATAATTTAATTTTGTAAAATTTTTACAATGAAATATTTGCAAACATAAAGTATTAAACTCATTTTTGGACTGTTTATTTTATTATATTTTTTATGTCTTCAATCAGGCACATTATGCACTTGCAAAAGGTAAGTTGTGGTGTTTTGCTGCTTGATCTGTTGCAATTTTGAGTGGCAACAATTCATTCACATGCCCGTAGCCGCAATACCCTCAGTTAATGGTACTAGATGTCTGTACTTGGCCATCTTCTTTGGAGTTTATTGCAATGTTGGATTACTCTCATTTTGATCGAGGATTCTATACATGCGGGCATACACTACTATAATATTGTTATATGACATTATAACATTATTAAACATTAGGCATATGCGTGACACATACATGATAGATGTAGTACAAATGACGGACAAAATGATTTTGGAAGAAAATGGACCTACATAAAGGATGTAATATACAGCATTCTATATTTGACAGGATATCTGATATCTACAAGCTTTAGGTGACAAACTAACATAAGTCGATAGCGTAAATCATGCTAGAGCATTGAAAGGATATAAAAATACAAGGTGATGTTTACTCCTGTTGCTTTTAACTTCAAAACAAAGAAGGTAGACATTGGGAATGAGATGACTACTTAATTCTACTAATTGATCTTGTTTTGAGATTAAACCCTTTTTGCACCTATAAGGGCAGTATTAGACTGATTTAAGGAAAAGGAAGAACGAAAGGTGTATCATTTTGTGAACACTTTTTTGAGTTATCAGAGGTTTGATGATTGCAGGAATTACTACTTGCAGCATCTGCATCATGTAACGTTATGGCAGTAGCAGACAGTCCGATAGTTATCGTCAATATCGTCAATAAAATTGCCACATACATCAGATTATTCGCCTTTCCTCATTATCTTAATATCATTTGGTATATATTTAATTTGTGGGATGCTATATTATACAGTTACCATTAGTGGGAACTTCTAAGATTTGATTTTGGGTCAAATCAATAATTCAATTGAGGAAATGCTCGTTGGTGTACAACAAAAACGGACTAAAACTATTTGTGGCTATATTTGCAATTGCCGCTTACCTACTGTCCCCAATTTTTCAATCGCTCGTCATATGCACAGTCATTTATAGTTAAGGAAGTGGTCGTCATTTGGAATGGAATGAAATCGTAGATATCAGGTCGTTCCATTCTGGTGAGCCTATAACTAACAGGACATAAATACATCAATATATTGACATAAATGACATTACGTTTATATGTCTTCCAACTCTCATTTTGACACGATAAAAACAATATGACAACGACCGTGATGATGAAACGTAAGAAGGTGCTATCATATGGAGCATATGGAGCAATAGTTATTGCTGCAGCCGTACTTATGACGATAGCAGTTAGCTCTGAAGTATTAGCGCAGACAACCACTACTAATACTACCGCATCCAAAAATGCTACTACAGCTGCAACCACTTTTACTTCTCCTTTAGCCAATATTACAGGATCAATACCTCTTCGCTCTACGATAAGTGAAGCTATATCTTCAAAAGTCAAGACTAACCTGAGCGATGCCGTAACAATAGCTCAAAGAGCAGTGGGTTCAAACACTTCAGCTACTTTAGCATTCATTCGTCCACTAAATGGCTATTTGGTATATGATGTACACGTGAGGAATAATAGCAAAAATATAACCACGGCAGTTATAGTAGATGCAGGAAATGGAAAAGTTCTTTACAAGCAAACACCACCGTCATTGATGTTTGGGAATTTTGGTTTTGCCCAACACGGTATGTTTGGTCAAGGTAAGATGGGACCATTTTTTGGAGGGAGAGGATTTGGTGATCATAGCGGCGGTATGATGGGACCACAACATATGGGTCCAATGGGTTCTGGCTAATTCCCAGTAATTGCACAAAAAACTACAATCTTCTATTTTTTGATGTCAATACTTTGCTTCAAGAGTTTTTTCGGAGACTATGATACGCAAATATATTATCGTCTAACCACTCAATATTTGAGAAAACTGAATGCTCACTCTTTTACCGTTAATTGCAGTTCGAGCTCGGGTGGTTTTAGTCTTTTGAGAAAACTAAACATTTGAACTCAGTGCAAAAGACCAATTGTAGATCCTAAAGCAGTAATTCCTGTCATCGGAAGAGCAGAATATACGATATTGAAGTATGGGAGAATTGTCCCGTTGCATTAGCGGCCTGTATTTTAAGATATTTTTTGAGCTTATCCCAATTTACATTCACTATTCGCTGTTGTTGAAAGCACATTAGCGCAGCAAAAAGTATCCCTATCTCAACTGCTAGGATTTAACACATGCTTTATAACGTAACCAATTAGAAATCCTGTCAATTCAATAAACCTAATACTCGTTAAAAATGGACTAATTATTTGTGGCTATATTTGCAATTGCCACTTTCCATCGTCATCTTCCTTTCAGAAAGTCTCTAAAGATCTACGAATGAATTTGGTATGCGGAACATCGCCACGCATTTTATCAATTTTCTGTAACCGCGATAAATGTAAGGTTATTCCCAATTTTTCTGTCTTTTCTTCATCATATGGTTTTGGGGCATAGGTAGTACCAACCATACTAGTAATTGTTTACTACTTAGCTATAATTGTTTTCTTTCCACATATCTCATAAGTTGCTGGTTGAGTACATGTGTATTTGTGCTTTTTGAGCATCGTTATTTTCAAAGCTTGAATGAAGTCATCTAGAAGCACTTTTCACTCCCCCGGAAGTAATTTTGCTGATCATATCTTCTTCTTGATCAAATCTTGTTTCATTTGTTGAAATTCTGGGCCATCATTTTATAGAATTCCTCATCGGACATGTTTCTTTTAGCTCCCAACCATTGTTCTACATCATTCCCAGCTAAATACCTAAGATTAGGACTTTCATCTTTGACGGCTTTGAGTACTACATTTGCTACAAGCTCAGGAGAAGACGAGTTTTTCATTAGCTCTTCAAAGGTATTAGCCATTTTTTGCATCATCTGGGAATATGGAGAATTTGGATCTTGAGATTTCCTCGCAACAACTATAGTATTGACAATATTTGTCCTAATGACTCCTGGTTCCACTATGACTACTTTTATTCCAAACGGTTCTAACTCATAGGAGATGGATTCACTTAATCCTTCAACTGCAAATTTTGTGCTAATATAGGCTGAATGTCCGGGATAACCAAACCTTCCGGCTCCTGAACTAATATTTACAATAATACCAGATTTCTGTTCTCTCATAATTGGAAGAGCTGCCTGAGTCGTTCTTATCAATCCAAAGAAATTGGTTTCATATTGTGTTTTTATCTCGTCCATCGCTAGGTCTTCGAAGGCACCACTAAGTACATACCCCGCATTATTTACTAGAACGTCTATTCTCCCGCCTGTTTCCGATGATATTGTTTGCACCGCATTCTTGACTGATGCATCATCTGTAACGTCAAGCTGTTTGATACGTATAGGCAAGTTTTCTTTAGTTGCTGCTGATTTTATACCTTCAGCTTTGTTAACATTTCTCATTGTCGCATAAGTAAGGAAGCCATCTCTTGCCAATGCGATAGATGTTTCATATCCAATTCCAGTTGAGCTGCCTGTAACAATGGCAACCCTTTGGTTAGTTGAAGATTCCATCTATTCCTGCTTACATAAATACATCATATATTACTTAAGCTATAAAGTGGTATTATGGCTAAAAGGTAAGTGAGAACTGTCTAAAGTGCAGTTTTGAAAACTAAACTTTTTAGAAGAGCCAACAATACTAATTTAATAGGCTGATCTTATAATGAAGAGATGAGATATAATAGTTCGTCATGACCGAATTGGGAAAGTTAGCGATTGTTTACACAAAAATGATATTGGCGGTTTGACATTTTATGACATCAAAGGTAGGGGTAGGTCAAAATATGAACCAGAGCATGTTGGTACAGGTGTAATGGAATATACGCCAGATTTTGGAAATTGGACAAAGATCGAGGTTTTAGTTGCAGATTCGAAAGTAAAAAGATTGTAGACGACATATTGCAGGCGATAAGTAGAGGTTCAGCTTCAGATGGCAAGGTTTTCGTCTATGATGTTGCAGAAGCTATTGACATAGGAACAAAGAAAACTGGTGACGAAGTTTTATAACACACCATCGTATAGTACTGTAGAATATTTCGTCAGCAAATGAGTTGAAAATATATCAGCGAGTAGTATTTATAACATCGAAATTCTGGGTAACAAAAAATCTTAAATTAGTTAGATAATCTGCTTTATTTAATTTTTTATTATAAAAATCAAGAATGCTTTTTACATTTACTGTATATTTTAATAATTGTTTATCCTGAGATATATCTCGGAACGTTCCCTTGGTTGGGATTCCTTTACCTTTGTTCTAGTCCGTTGCTCCACCGTTTCCTTCTTCGTAGTAATCATCTTCTTCTTGTCCTTCTTGTCCTTGTTGTTTTACTTCTTGGGAAGATATAGCGGCAGTTGGATCTTCATTGCCACCTTCATTTCTTTGTAGCTTTCTTCTCTTTTGTTCCTCCAGTTTATCTACCATACTCAATGTAGAATATGTGTCATCACATAAAGCATTTATTGTCTTGATGGAAATCCGGGGCAGGATTCTATACCTTAACGATTCAATTCTAATGGAGACCATGTATGTCGAGCTCTTCTTTTGTCTATGAATTTAATTTAATATTCTTCTTGTATGACTTTCACTTGGTACGATTAGTATAACTTGGGTGTTCTTTTCATCATATTTATGCAGCTAATGCATCCATTTGCTTCAAATATTATTGGTTCAGTTCAATTTAGTTCGAGAATTAGTATAAATCATTGGTTATCTTTTGCATGTGGTTATTACTCATTTGTATTTGTAGTAACACAATGAGTATATACAAAGGAGAATACTCAAGGTAAGGGGAAGGGAGTATTCACCTTACTATCGACTATAATTCAAGCTTATCAACCAATAATGTCCATATCTTTATCACTGACTCTAACGCAAATAAAAATTTCGTGTGGTTAGATAAGTAATGTAATTTTCTGTAGGAGATATGTAGAATTCCCATCATATATAGAGTTATTATTTATCTCATTTTCATCCAATGTAGTCGAATTGCTTTAATAGCCACAAGAGACAAAAAAGATAATCTTTTACAAACTATCTTCTAGTATTTATATTTGTATTATATTCTGATAAAAAAATACTTATTACTTATATAATAATACATTAAATATATATTTTGATTGAAATTTAGAATCTATACTTTTATAGCGTTCTTTCCTCTAGTTCTAATTTTTGCTGTTTGGAGTAATGCCCAGATATATGCACAGTCACCGGCTACTGGTGGTATGGCTAGCAAGTCAATCTCGCCTGAAGTCAAATCGATATTGTGTGATCCGAGCAACTCAGATCTCAAAGTCGTTAATACAACTGAAGCACGTATATGTGGTATTCCAAAAACTGTGAAGCAGTCATTGTTAGCAGCACCAGAAATATCAACTGCAACATCGCCATCATCATCACCACCGGCTCAACAAACAGCAACAACAGGAGCAAAACCAATAACACCTACAAGTATAACTATCTCTCCAAAACCACAGCAGACAGTTACTTCAAAAAATATTAATGCTAATTCTCCTTCAACTATCTATGTTACATGGGCAACAATATCTTTGCTTAGTAATACATCCTCATCCTCATTACCATCGTCAACAATAGCACCGCAGATTGCTGCTGTAAGTCAACAACAGTCCCCGCCGCTTATTCCAATAGCAAGAGTGAACAGTACAATAGGAACCAATAATACTGCTGGGCAAAATCATTTATTTGCAGCAACTTCTCCAATAGCCACCTCTGATAAGCTGATATACCTTGGTTATCATGATACTACTGCCACTCCTAGTAGCTCAACCCATGGCAACACCGGTTCAAAGGATAAGGGCAATCAAAATAATAAACCTCCTACTCACAGTAGTAGTACAAGCAGCACTAACGATAGTAGTCCACCAAAAAAAGTTAAGAGGAGCAGTAGCATCAGCCCTGACACTGAATCATCTACTCCTCCTCATAGCAGAATTATCGTTACCTATAATAATAATTCTCCACAGACTACCAAGACTAAATTAACTAAAACACATAGCTCCAGTGATAGTAGCAGTATCAAGACAGATAAGAGCAGTACTACTACCGATAGTGGTTATACAGGAAAGAAGAAGATAACGAAGACTAGTGCTACCAATTCAGATTCAACTCCCTATTATACTACCGGTGATAGTGGTCCTACAAAAAAAGTTAAGAGGAGCAGTAGCATCAGCCCTGACACTGAATCATCCACTCATCATGATCTTACAACAACTACGAGTACTACCGGCGATAGTGGTCCTACAAAAAAGAAACATAGTCATTTAGATCTAACTCCCAGTGTTGGTGGCGATAGTAGTACACCAAAAAAAGTTAAGAGGAGCAGTAGCATCAGCCCTGACTCCAGATCACTCATTAATGGCAATACTAATAATCATGTCATAGACTCATCATCATTAGCATCAGACTTAGGATCAGCAATTAGAGATAAAGTACACTCAATCATCAGAGATAGTCTGGGCGAATCAGGACATAGCCTCTTTGGTTTTAGTGATATTGGAGGCTTTTAAATGATTAGTATGCAGGCGAATGAAATCAATCCCCTTCCCCTATACGACATATTAGAAGATTGGAGACCAAATTCACAGGTGGACATAAAGTAAAATCTCGAAGTTTGTTTTATTACTGCTTACCACCCATATTTGAAGTATTAAAAAACTAAGGGGATTCCTCACGCAATCTGCAACTAATTTGCATTTATAGTTTAAAGTAGAGACAACATTACTTACTCATAGTTAAAATCCCTTATCTTTTAATTCCTTGTTTAACTAATTTGCTGTTACAAAGTGTGTACTTGCACCAGGATAATTACCATCTCTAAGACAATCTTGCAATTGGGTAATCTGTTCATTAAATCGCTCAGATAATATTTGTGTGAACTTAGTTTTTTCTTCTTTAACGTGATTATCTAATCTGACTTTCTCACTAACGACAGTAGCATCTAATCTCTTTTTGAGTCCTTGATAATATCTTCAAGCATTTTATCCCTTTTGTCAGCACTGCACTTGTAGATCTAGGACATAAGAGTGCGTTTGACCTTCTATTAAAAGAAGCATGGAATCCTGAGCAAGCTGCTATGGGAAAATTCTACGTTACCAACAGTAAGAGATAAACTTAACGTTATGGCATCAATTCACAATAGAAAACTAATGGCTGCATTATCAAGGAGTTAAAAGAAAAAGATCTGAATACAAGAACTCAGACGGACTGTTACATCACTTGACAATGAGATAAACAACTCTCTAAATAAGGTGAAGCGATAGCGTTAACGTATTTTGCTTGACAAAACTGGGGACTCGGTATTGGCTACAATGGATGAGAAAGTGATAAAATGATAGTAATTAGTTGACCTAAACTCGAATCCTACCTGAGAATCTCTTTAAATTAAAAATTGAACCTACAAGTAAACTGAAAGTAGAATACGATGGATCAAAGATATTGGAGCATTCAAGGTCGATGACATATGATTTACACCGTCCCCCCGTTTTCATTGCTATATTTTGACACCAAGTGTCTCTGGACCAACTGAGATTATGACACACATAGTTGCTGTTTCCTCTTAATCTCCTGGATTCTAGCTAGCAGACATGACTTTGTTAGACAGCTATGCTATAGCACTGTCTTTCATATGGTCGGGATTTCTAAAATTCTTCCAGGTCATTTACCTCGCTTTGCATATTTGCTTAGTCTCTTCTATTATCTCATTTTATGGCCATATTCCAATAGTCATTGTAGCCGTTTTGACAGTCAGTTGAGAAGATAGTGATACTTCGTATGGCTCAATATTATTTATAAGAAGGCTTTTATTGTCATATTATAATGGTGGAAAGAATCAATGGCGAAACAATTACAGGAATTGCTTTAGTTTTTCTAGCCATTTTGTTTATCTATGCAGGTACAGTTAACACCGTTTGGGCAACGATTTTTCCAGCAGACTTCCTAATTTTGGCAATTGGTGCTGCATTTATAATACTAGGAATGTGGGATATACGTAAAAAGCAGCGAATGGGCTATGCTGAAGGACAAAAATCTCATCACTAACTACTATTATTTTTAAGTGCAGGTTTAGCCTTTAACTACTACTTAACTTCGGAAATATGCTAGCAGCACCATAAACAGTATTTTGTTTTTTATAGTCTTGGTCATCTATTCCACGATTTGTCATAGTCAAAATATATTGTTATGTTGTTATTTTATAGCATCTCTAACCCGAGCTAGATATATGTAAGTTAAACTATATCAAAGCACATTCTACTTCTAGTGAAGTCTGGATAACTATTTGTTGATATATGGGACATATAACATGCAGTATGAAATATTTTTACTGCTTTTGAAGAATTGCATTAACAGTTCCATCTTGTCCAGGCCTAGAAACTACTCTTGCTGTTCCGGATTCAGTCTCAAGTAATGCTCCTTTGGTTATTACTCCTCGCCTCTCATAGTCCTTATTAGCGGAATTTTTTGCTACTTGTAAGATTTTTGCTCTTACTACTTTCTTTGAAACTGGATCAACAACGTTTGCAAACTCTGCAGTTTTAAGTGCATTCTTTGCGTTGTTACCTCGTATTCGCCTTGATACAATTTCCATTGTTCCCATAACTGCCTCGTTTGGATATCTATCAATTTCAAACTTTCTTCGATCTCTCATGGCAACTTTACGACCGCCAGTAAATTTACGGCCATAGAGGTTTTCTATTGATTTTCGCATAGGAATGTATATCTTTCACTTCAATTAAGAGCTTTCTGGGAAGAAAGTAGAGATGTTGTTTCACTACTTTTGTTTGTCATTGCTATTAGTTTGCTTTTCACAGAATCAAGATCATTAACACCAAAATAGTCTTGGAATTTCTTTGTTGTTCTATACACTTTTAATCTACCTAGCTTTTCATGTTCAATAAAAGATACATTCTCCAGCTCTCTGAGGTGAGTATAAACCTGACTCCCACGAATCTGGACGAGACGTCTTGAAGTGACAGGTTGTTCATATGCAATATAGGATAATGTCTTGAGAGAAGAAGAAGAAATCAATGGTTGCTGTGCGAACTTTCTCACAACTGGTGTGTAAGCAGGTTTCAATTGAAACACATAAGTTCCATCTTCTAAGTGACTAATCTCAATAGCGTTAAATACAGATTTTGTTTTTCTAATTAAATCTGTTACGACTTTAATTGTCTTTTCTTTTGAATTTGTTCCAGATGCCCTGACAAGTTCTTCTACTGACAAAGGCCTACCAGCGGAATACAATGCAGCTTCAATTCTGGCTGTGATTTCCTGCTCAGGAAGAGATGTATTTCGCAATTGGATAACGTTAGTAAATTAGATTGATTTATTCCTTCTGTTGTTACCGTCTTATTATCTTTAAATCTTCTTCAATTTGTACTAAATCTATTTTTCCTTTCATAGCTAAATAAAGAACTGCAATAAAACATCGCACAATTTCTATAGGCTCCATTTTTGCGACAAGCATTTTAAATAGTGCCTCTCCATCTGCACTAACAATATCAAAAATCATATCTTCATATCTTTGTAATATATGCTCAAATTTTATTAAATACTGATCAAAATCAAAGGTCTCTACTGGTTCCAAATCTAGTTGTTTCTTTTTTGGTTTAGGATTTGCTAATTCAGAAATCATGTTTTCTAGAACCTGCAGCAACTCTTCCAGGGATACCGGATATGTTGATTCAATTCTAAATGGAATTTCAAAAGGATTTAGATCAGGTATAGATTGGTGCTGTTGATGTTCATCTACTCCTTGTCTTTGCATGGCAATTTTTTCTAACCTAAAAATACTTTCAACTTTTAGTCTGTATATAATTGATGATGACAATGCTGCAATACCACATACTCTAAGGTCTTTTTTTCCTGTTTTATCGATGAGCTTTAAAAGCATATCAAGCAACATTGTAACGTCAATATCCCATACATCTTTCTTGGTAGTAAGAAGTGAAGGGTTAAACAGTAAATTTAATGGTGGCTCTGAAATCGTCTTGGAATCCATTGCTGATACATTATTATCCTCTGTAAATGACATTTGTGTAAAGTGTAATTAGGTCATATTTTAATTCTCTCTACTGAATTGAAATGTGCACCACCCACACAAGCAACATCATTTTAACTAGTTTATCTACTTGACTTGTATCAATTTCAGATACGGCATAACATATTACATATAATATTAGTAACTTTATGCATAAAGGCCACGGATGAATAAAAAAGAATTTATAGTAGCCAGGATGGAAAACGTCTATATCTGTTCCAACTAGACTTCGCTTAAATGATCTCATTTAGAATATACTGGCAATAGCAATATGATCTAATATTGGTGATTGGCCAATTTATACATCAGTAAAAATTGAGCATCGTAGGGTCAGAATGGGATGAAAGTTTGAGAGAGATATTTCTAAAATCAGAAAGCGTCAGAGCATTGCTGAAAAATGTATACATTTTAATAACAAGTGAAAACTTCTGGTTTTTCAGCACATCCAGTTGATTTTTGACAATAATTAGGTTTTATCTTTAGATCGTAATCTTGTTGTTCTTGAAATAACAGAACTTTGAAATAATGCTAATTTTAGTAATGATTAATTTAAATACAGTAACTACAATATGCTATGCAGTGGAACAGCAGAAGAACAAAAACAAAGTTCATGTCGATATAAAATTCCCATTAATATTTGTTCATACACCTTTTGGTTTGACATTTTTTGACAGGGTAGCAAAAACAAATGCTGCCAAAGTTTATGCCAAGTTCAATGCTTATCTTATGCCTTTTATCACTGCATTTGCAATATTTTTAATTGTTGGTTCCTTAATGATCATGTTTTCCAATGCCGCTGCCAGAGATACAATACGTAATGTGGGACCACGGGCTAACTTTCTCATTCCAATTTTAAATCCGTTTTTTCCTGTAACTTATGGTTTGATAGCACTCATAATTACGCTAGTTATTCACGAAGCAGGTCATGGAATAGTAGCTAGGGTATTTAATATAAGGGTAGAATCCACGGGGATTCTCTTAATTCTTGGGATACCTATTGGCGCATTTGTGAATATTGAGCGAGAAGAGTTAGCAAGAGCGTCTCTTAAGCAAAAGAGTTCCATTTTGACTGCAGGCGCGCTGAATAACATGATTATGGCAACCATTTCGCTACTTGCACTTTATTTCGTGATATCAACTCTTACCCCTTTACCGACCTCTGGTGAACCACAGTTTGGAGTTGTAGTTACAGATATAAATGATGGGTCTCTTGCTGCGAAAGTTGGTTTAAGTAAAGGGTCAGTCATCCAGACCATAGCTGGACACAATGTGCGTAGTGTAGAGGATCTGGGTAATCTTCTTAGATCGAATCTAGGTCACAGAATAGAAATAACATGGCATGATAAAGCAGGAAAAAATATAGCACGTTCTGTAGATTTACCATCATTTGCTCAAGCAAATAAAGGAATTATGGGTATTTTCATAAGGGATCTGACTCCTGATCCTTCTGTAGTATTACAACGTTATAAAAATGCCTTTACTACAAACCCAATAGCTTTGCTTACTCCTCCTACGCTTGGTCAGGGCATGTATGTAGTTCCATATTCAGATTTAATGGCATCAAAATATGAATCAAATATAATAGGACCATCTTTTCCGGTACTTGCAAATATATTATTCTGGATATGGTTTATCAATTTTAATGTAGGCATATTCAATGCACTTCCAATTAGTTTTCTTGATGGAGGCTCATGGTATAGTTCACTGATTGAAAGTAAGGCGAAATCAAAAACGACTGTAGTTAAAAATGCTGCTCTATTGTTATCACTTGTAATGATCGTAATAGTAATTATGTCAATTACATTGCCTTATTTCATCAGATAACAAACAATATATTGCATAATATACATTTCTTCTTATTTTAGTGTCTTTTAATGTATCTTGGGGTTTGCTTAATGATCCCGTTATGTTATATACATATATATAGATAACATCTTCTGATTTTTATAATGAATCTAAGGTATATTATATCATATTTTGCGGACAGATGCGATTGCTAAAAGATTAAGCATGTTTTTATTTATAGCATATACAAAATCTCATAAAAATATATTAATGGATAAGTGTAAATATACTACGGCTTACCACCGGTTTGATAGAAAATATGAGAAGTTTTTGCCTCTGATAAGACTTGCTTTGCTGCAAAGTACAGGGTAAAAAATCACCGGACCAGCTGGACAAGAACATATATGGAAGATAACGAAGGCTTGAAAAATGGATTTGAAAAGAGTAATAATAGTAGCACTAACAAAAATAATCACAGTAGGTCTCTTAATAAGACTAGTAGTCATGAAATAGAAAAATCTACAACAGATTCGCCTAATAAACATATAGAAATAGAAAGAGATAGTTATTTAATAGCAAGACTAAAGACAGATAATGAAAGCAGCATTGCAAAAATTATCTTGCAATCTATACCCCAGGAATCCTGTGTTACATCAGCAAAATTTGAGGGTCCCAATATCGCACTATATACCAAGAATCCAAAATTTTCACTCACGGAACTAACTTATCATTTGTCCTCTCTCTCCAAAACCCTTAGAAAGCGGTTCGTTATTCGTACCGATCCTTCTATACGGCTGCCAGAGGACAAAACAAGATCTGTAGTTGTTAAATTGCTTCCCAAGGACATAATAGTTTCTGCCGTATTTTGTGACGATGCTACAGGAGAAGTCATCTTAGAAGTTAATCATCCTGAAATAATAGATTCCAATATGGTAATTCAAATTGCCCACTCTACTGGATGGATTGCCCATACTAGGCGTTCTCCACATATTCCATCTAATAGTATCAGTACTATTCATTCTACGTTGAAAAACTCTGGCAAAGAAAGAATATCATTTCTGCAAGAACTTGGAAATAGAATTTTTCGACCTCCTCTCATAATAGCTGATAAAGTTCCAAATGGAAGTTCAGAGAGAAATGTACATAATCAACAGGGAACAAGGTATGTAGAGTCTAGTTCCACAACGCAGCATTCGTGGCCAATAAACAAAGAAGAGGTCATGCTATTCTGTCTTGGAGGGGTGAAACAGGTTGGAAGATCTTGTTTCATTGTAGCAACTCCTGAGAGCAAAGTAATGTTAGATTGTGGAATCAATCCGGGCGAAAGTCTAGGATTAAATGCATATCCTCGTTTAGATTGGTTCAGCTTTGATTTAGGTGAGCTTGATGCAGTGATTATAAGTCATTCACACATCGATCATCAAGGCTTTTTACCCACCCTCTTTAAGTATGGATACAATGGACCAATTTATTGTACTGAGCCATCTTTGCCGCTAATGACTCTTCTTCAGATGGATTCAGTAAAGATAGCAAAGAGTAATGGAAGCTATTTACCTTACGAAATTAGAGACATCAACGAAGTCATTAAACACTGCATTACGTTGCCTTATGGTAAGCCAACGGATATCTCACCAGATATCACTATTACATTGAACAATGCTGGTCACATTATGGGAAGTGCAACAGTTCACCTTAACATTTCTGGTGCCCATAATATCCTGTATTCTGGTGATTACAAATACGCAAAAACCCAGCTTTTAGATAGTGCATCCTCCATATACCCAAGAGTTGAAACACTAATTACCGAGAGCACTTATGGCAATAGCAAGGATATTATGCCAGATCAATCGGTTGTTTATCGCACTTTTACAGATAGCATCAATAGGACATTGACAGAAGGTGGTAAAGTGCTAATCCCTCTTCCTGCAGTGGGAAGAGCACAAGAAATTATGCTTGTTATAGACAAGGAGATGAGAGAAGGACGTCTTATTGAATCTCCTATTTACATTGAAGGAATGATTTCGGAAGCAAGTGCTATACACATGTCATATGCACATTATCTTGGCTCTGATGTGAGAAAATCAGTTTCACAAGGAATTAATCCATTTCAATCAGAATACTTTACGGTAGTTAATGGTTATAGCAAGAGAGGTGAAGTATTTAATGATGAAAATCCGTCAATCATAATGGCGACATCAGGTATGTTAGAAGGTGGTCCTTCAGTAGAATACTTTAAAGAGATAGCGCCATCTCCAAAAAACAAGATCATGTTTGTATCATATCAAATTAATGGTACTTTAGGTAGACGTGTGTTGGATGGTGTGATGACTGAGGTTAGTATGGTGGATAAAAGTGGCAAGGTAAAGGTGATTCCGGTGAGATGCCAAACCCAAAAGATCGATGGTTTTAGTGGGCATAGTGACTTTAATCAAATATTAAACTTTGTGTCAAGGGTAAGACCAAAGCGGGTGATTGTAAATCACGGAGAAAGATCTAAATCAGACAATGTAGCAAGTGCTATATACTCTAGGCTGAAGATAAGATCAAGTGTACCAGACAATAGAGAAATTATTAGGTTGAGATAATAATGCCTCATACTAAATATTATTAGTATGGTACGACAGGTACATCATACTTACATGTCCTGGTATGAGAGAGTTAGCAATAATTTATACTGCTCTACATTAGTTATGACACTTCAATATGAAACAAGCGACTTTTCACTGCTCACAAATCAATTACTAGTTGAATCTTATCCTTTACTCATATCCAGAGTTCTAATTCTATTTGTTGCGAACATGGCAAATGCCAAAGCGGTAACTGCAGAATAAAAAGTAGCAGAAGTACCAAATTTATCCCAGGTTACCAGCTGCTAAACTAGATGGTAAAGTAATAGTTCCAGCTAATGCTGCAACTGTTCTAAGATCTGTTGCCTTATATGATAGATTAGCTATTTCTGATATATGACTTTTGAGATCCATCTAAAATTCTCGTGTAGATCAATATTACTAAATCCACTTAAGGAGCAGAGAATGAAAATAAAAACTGTTATGGCCTATTCTGTAGCTCTACTGAAACTTCAAAGTGTCTCCCATATCTATTAACACTCATTGTTATCTTGTCGCTTATATTCTTCTTTCTCAAATTCAGAGAAATCTCTACGCTATCATCGATTCTCTTGCTATCTATCGTCTCAATTATATCCCCTTTTCTGAGCCCAGCTTTATCAGCTGGACTATGTGGTTCTACACTTGCGATTAGGACACCTTCTATCGTTGGTAATCCATAGTATTGTGCTAATTGTCTTGTTATTTTCACATATGATATCCCAATCCATGGTCTATTGATTACTCTTCCATTCTGTATTAGCTCATTTACTATTGACTTTGCAATATTGATTGGTACTGCAAATCCGATTCCGTGTGCATATGGCATTTTTGCCGTGTTAACTGCTATGACCTTTCCATTTGTATCCAAAAGAGGTCCACCTGAGTTACCGGGATTTATTGCAGCATCGGTCTGAATTAATTCTAGTACTCCTTTATCAAACTGGATTTTTCGATTTAGTGAGCTTACTATTCCAGCTGTCACAGTTGGTCCTCCTGTTAGACCAAATGGATTGCCAATTGCAATAACTATTTGACCTATTTTCAAATTATCTGAATTTCCTAATGTAGCAAATGGAAGTGTCTCAGTAGAGTCTAACTTTACAACAGCCAAATCTGTAGCCTCGTCAGTCCCTTTTACTATACCATTGAATATCCTACCGTCTGTCAGTGTAATCTTCAGACTACGGGTTCCTTCGACCACATGATTATTGGTAAGTACATGGCATCTCTCATCAATTATTACTCCTGAGCCTACACCTTCAGCAGGAAATACTCTGTATAGCTGGTCTTGTACTAGTCTTATACTTGCAATGTTTACAACAGCTTTGCTCACATTTTGTACTGCATTAACGATTAAATCTTCATTAACCGGTATCATGCTAATAATAATATCCTTCCTCACTTTTAGTTAGTATTCCCAACCATATCTGCTACATTATCCTGTCTCTTCTCCAGGTATTATTACAAGCTCCTTTTTCTTTTCTGTTCTTATTATGGTAAGTCTTGCTGATTTTCCAATTGCATCTCGTTTTAACAGTTGTCTTCTGAGATCTTGGAGATTAGTTATAGGTTGATCTTCGAACTTTGTAATTATATCGCCTATTAACAGTCCTGCTTTCTTTGCAGCTGTGTCTTTTTTTACTGACAAAACTATGAGACCTTCTTCTTGAGCAGGCTCTAGTTGTGCGGCTATCTCCATAGGAAGGGAAACTACAGCTGTTACAATACCAAGATGCGCTATCTTTATCTCGCCATCTTTTGAGAGCTGTTCAGAGATAGTTTTGACTTTATTTGCTCTAATTGCTATTCCACGAGATGAAATATATGCTACATTTAATCCGATCATCTTTCCTTGCGCATTAACTAACGGTCCACCTGAATATCCTGGGTTAAGACGTGTATCGGTAATAACTACATTATCCATCACATCACCAGCACCAGCCCATCGCCATCCTGCTTCTCTAATCGATCTTCTCTCACTTGTGATTACTCCTTGTGTGATACTATGGTAATCTCCATAAGGATTAGCAAGTGCAAGAACAAATTGTCCTGCATTGAGATTTTCTGAGTCAGCAATTTCTATAGGCTTTAAGGAGATGCTGCTGGCGTCTTTAATTTTCAGGAGTGCGATATCAGAATACGGATCATTTCCTACTACCTTGGCTGGATATGATTTACCATTAAGGCTAACTTCCACTTCGTTTAGTTCTCCTATGATATGACTGCAAGTCACTATATGGCCATTAACATTCCAAATAACGCCTGAACCGTTTCCGCTATTCCTTGAATATACACTGACTACCGATTGGGATACATTATCATCTATATGTTGTATTTCCTCTGATAAAGATAGTAATGCATTGTTTGCATATGAACTATTTTTTTCGCTCATATTCTATTGATCATTATGTATATAGTAACTATAGTATTTGTAGACTAAGGGTTAACCAACTTAGTCACATCTATTTTGACAACTACACCTGTAATGTAGTGTTTGTTAATTTGCTTCACTAACTACGTTATCTTGGTATATTTAGTCCATTTATGGAAGTCCAAATGCTACTATGGATCCCTCCCCTTTTGGTATACCTTTGTCTTGTTGAGCTTGAATCTTGCCGGTTGGTACAAATAGCATTCCATTTCCTATGGATGGCCCCACAATACTTATTGGAGCATTAACATTGTATTCCCATAGTTTTTTCCCAGTTTGTTTGTCCAATGCCAAAATTACCCCCGACTTCATAGTTCTAGTAGAATTTGATGATGTTGATGTTACTATGCTTGATTTTGCTTTTTCAGTAAAAGGAATATATCCAGCAAACACAATGTCATCAGTGACTAAGGGGGAAACTCTTGGTGGAAATTCCGTTTGGTATTGCCATTTGATTTTCCCAGTTCTAAGATCCATTGCAGCTATCGTTCCATTACGCAATCCTAGATCTATAGTATGTGGCGCAGCTACCCTATGTCCAGCTACTCCTTTATCTGTAAAATAATTTACACCTCTATTTGTGGCAGCAATGTATAGAGTATTATCATTATTATCTATAGCATGATAATTGAATATTCCATAAGACCATACTATGCCACTACCATTAGAGGACGGAATAGAGTCTATATTGTATTGCTTTCCTAAAGTCTTCCACCATATTTCTTTTCCTGTCGTTGCATCCATTGCAATAATATTTCCCATCTTGTCATGACCGATGGCTATTTTTTCATGCTTCGTTCCATTATCAAATGTAACTTTGCTTATACTACTTCCCCATGATGTATCCCAGTCATGCGTATCAGGAACTCTCACGTTGAGAACAGTTCCATAATCTATGAACGGTGTAGCCCATATCATTTTTCCACTGGTAACATTTATGGCTACCATATGATTTGCATAAAGATTAGGTCCTTTTCTTGTAGTTGCATTAAAGTTCGGCGATGGACTTCCAAGAGGAACGTACATAATTCCAGTTTCTGGATCGATAGAACCACCAGACCAGGCTGATGCGTCTCCATTATAAGTAGGGGCCTTACCAGGTTTAACCCAATCTCCTGCTGTTGTATGAATATTCCATATTATTCTACCATTTGTAGCATTAAGAGCGGTAATATTTCCTTGTACCAGTAAAACACCGTTGGTATCGTCACCATGGGCTGCTGAACCTGCTATTACATAATCTTTCCATACTATAGGTTGAGTAGTAACATGATAGCCTATTTTAGAATTACCAAGTGCTGGCGACTGCCAGACAATCATACCATTTGTCGCGTTGATCGCTACAACAGTGGAATTGTATCCTATAGCTGAAAATACTAACCCTCTATTAAAGGTCAAGCCCATTGTAGGTCCACCTCCCGCGTGAACCTTCCATAGAACTTTTCCGTTTGTAGTATCAATTGCGATAATAGCACCAGAATAATCCTGCACATAGCCTCTATTTCCTACAATTATGGGCGGATCTTGAATTTGTACATCGCTGATTAATCTCCATTTTATCTGCAGTGTATTTACATTAGCTTTATTAATTACTGTCTGATTACTACTTCTAGTAGCATACATATCATGGTTAACGGTTATCCAGTTGTTGTTATTTTTTAACTCTGTGCCAAGCTCAGAGTTAAAAGTATTTGATGACGAGCTGTTATAGTCATATTTAAGATCAGGTATATTTTGGTCAAGAAACTGATTTTGCTGTTGTTTTATTACCCCTATTCTTGTTGGTGCAGCTGTCTCCACTAGAGTATATCTTTGTTGTAGTTGTTGTTCCTCTTGTTGTAGTCTTGCTTTTATATATGCAAATGAATTAGTAAGCAGAAACAAAAAACTGAGCATTATTACTAATGAAATAGATAAAACTACTGTTGCTTCAAAAGCCCGACCGGAGCGAAAAATACTGCTGTTGTATTTCATTTAAGACCAATAGCCAGTATAGAGAAATAAAATGGTATAGAAATGGCTTGCTTGTTCTACACATCTACCTCTACAAGTACCATTTTTTCTAGAAGATCAAGAACAGTAAACTGATAAGATTATTGCAAATCCCGTTTTCTGAGTGAAAATTGGCAAATATGATCGAAGGTTGATGAAGTCAGTGTGTAATCAATTATATGGTAAATTGTAATAAGAAGCATAAATAGAAGATGAAATCGAAAAAGTATAATGGATGAAAAAACGAGAGAAAGACGTTACATCCCATGACAAAGACATAACATCCAAGATATCGTCTGTCAAGAAAATTCTTAAATCATTAGGTCCTGGTGTAATAACTGGAGCATCTGATGATGACCCATCAACTATAGCAACATTTTCTCAAGCTGGTGCACAATTCGGATTTGGAATGTTATGGCTTGCTTTATTTCAATATCCTCTGAAGACAGTAATTCAGGAGATCTGCGCTAGGATAGGTCTTGTATCAGGTAAAGGTCTATCTTCAGCTATAAAGACGAGATACTCAAAGAATGTTGTATTACCGCTTACAGTTCTTCTTATTATTGCAAACACAGTAAACATAGGCGCGGACATTGCAGCTATGTCAGCATCGATTAGACTTGTGTTCCCCCAACTGCCCATTATTGTGGCGGCTCTTTCTTTTACTGCATTCATCATTACCTCTGAGGTTTTGATTACCTATCGTAAATATGTAAAGATACTGAAATATCTCACTTTCTCTTTGTTTGCATATATTGCAACTGCTATAATTGTAGGTGGTAATTGGAATAAAATACTTGTTGCAACCATAGTTCCACACATTGAGCTTACTCCTGCATTTGCAATGATGTTTGTGGCTATGTTTGGGACAGCGATATCACCTTATCTATTTTTTTGGCAAGCTTCAGAAGAAGCCGAAGAAGAGGTAGAAAAAAACAAGATAAAGGAGATTGGCAACGGTAAACCAAAGATTTCAAAAAAAGAGATAAAGTTAATGAGAGAAGATACTGCGGTAGGCATGGCATTTTCACAAATTATCATGTGGGCTATAATAACAACAACTGCCGGAAGTCTTCACACTCATGATATAACAGACGTACAAAGTGCAGATCAGGCTGCAAAAGCACTAGAACCTTTACTGAAGACATTTCCACAGGCAGGCGAAATATCTAAAACTATCTTTGCTATTGGCATAATTGGCACTGGACTTTTAGCTGTGCCTGTATTAGCTGGATCTTCCGCCTATGCTCTGTCAGACGTCTTTGGATGGAGTGAAGGTTTGAGCAAGACATTCAGGCAAGCCAAGGGATTTTATTTAGTCATTGCTGCTTCTACGCTAATAGGATTATGGATGAATTTTACCAATATAGACCCAATAAAAGCATTAGTATACGCTGCTGTTATTAACGGTGTTATTGCTGTCCCAGTTCTTTTTGCAGTCATGAGGATTGCAAATGATGAGGAAATACTAAGAGGCAAGACTAATGGTCACGTGTCTAACGTTATTGGATGGTTAGTCTTCGCTATAATGGGAATTTCAGTTATCATAATGTTTGTAACTTGGGGTAAACAATAATAGTAATGTCTACTACTTAATGAGCAACTGCTACATGACTGCTCAATTCTTCTTGTTTTGTATAGTTTCTCATATAATGCACATCCAAACTGTATATTATGGTCACCCAGCGGAATAATAACATGGCTCTTCTGGAGGGTTTTTCATACTTTGAAGGTATTTTTTGATTCTGGAAACCTTGTATATAATATCGAGATAGATTGGGTACTATTTGTCTTTCATAAGATATCCTCTCTTAATTGTGATAAAGTTACGGCTGAGAGCACATCGTGTCATGTTATTATGACATTATTGCTAGCACTATTATTCAGTCATAAATAATAATTTAGATATAGATAATGTATTAGTAATTGTATTTTATTGAGCTGCATCTTTTGAGCTTCGAACCATTATTAAGAAATTTTAACTTTTTCTAAAGTATTACATCCAAAATCTCAAAATTAGTCTAGATTTAGCATACAGTGATTAAGCCTGTTTGAAACTTTTTGTTTGTTTCTGCAATTGTAGAACAACTTGATTTGAATTAGATTTGAATTAGATATCTCTTTTTGCTCTTTTCACGTTAAACCTACCTTTCACAAAGACTGGTTCTTCAATTCCCCAACTCCATTTCTTATCCGGCTTAACTCTAATGTAACTAGGATTGGGATGACCTGTTCCTTCCGTATATCCTCCGTGACGAGAAACTATATCTGCGGTTCCATAAACCTTTATGCCTCTGGGATCCCATGGATCAACACTTTTCAAGTCATCGATTACGACTGCGACTTTATTATTTTTCATAACATTTTTGTATTTGGTAGATTTGACAAGATTCATTCCACCTACATAAAAGTAGTCGCCATCAAAATCAAACCCAACAGGTACAACATCTGGCTGTATGGATGCATATTCTCTTTGTTGTTCTTCTTCTTTTGATAACGCTACTGATGGTGTTGCTGCTGTTGTTGCTATTCTTGCAAGTCGCTGTGATTTGATATACTCTATCTCTTTTTGAGAAAATATAGTATTAGTCATTACAACAGATGATGATTATTCCTTTCTTATTACTGCTTTCCATTCCCAAGCAATTTATGCTCTTATTCATTCTATAATAAAGAGAATACAACTGTCAAGTACTATTCTATTTTATGGCTGTCAGAAATTGAGCAGAAAAAGATAAGCCTTCTCACTTATAATGGTATAAGAATAGCTATTAATCCAGATATGTCTGGTAACTTGATCAAAGAGTCTCCCTAAGGGAAAGCTATGAACTCGTTAGTATGCACAATGACTTGTCGTCACAGGCAGATTTGGATTATGAAATAGGTCAGTCAAAACAATGTTTAGAAAACCATGGCTTTAATCCAACAATTTTTGCATATCCTAATGGCAGAGGATCTGACAATTCAAAAGTTGTAAATACAGTTGCTAAATACTATGATCTAGCCAGAACTGATACCAAATCATCTGCACTTAGTCTTTTGCAGTGCGGTGGTGGTAACGTGAACAATCAGCAACAGAGAACCTATTGTGCAATGTATCTTAATAATGGAAAAGTAATTCCTGAAAATAGATATTCTATCAATAGTTGGGCACACAAGCATATTGATGAGGGCTGCTCTGCTAATAGCTCCAATAATGCTAACACTGCTACCTGCGATAAGTTTCGGTTTGAGTATAACAATGCACAGATGTTTCAAAAATTCGTTTCTTCTGTTAATAGCCAGGATGCTTTTAACAAAGATGGAATACTAAGAGCAATCCCTATAATTGTATATAATACGCTTGTAAACTATCGTGATTTGAGCGATAGCAATAGACCCATTGATACTACTGTGAATCTATTTGATGCTGAGATGAGATATTTGTATGACAATGGATTTAAGGTCTTGACCATGGCTAATTTGGGATACGATGAAAATAGCCAAAGCCTATACATCAAGAATAGTTAGCCGACATGGGCTGTACAAGCACTTGCTATCCTACATTATGAGTAAATCTTCCGTCATTGAAACTTGAAATGCTTATTTTGGTTCATTAGATTGAAAGCATATCTTCAATATACTCATCAACATGTATTGCTTTTACACCTGGGTGTTTAGGACATTGCCATTTCTCAAAATGTGGAGGATCGTATTTGATTGAAGTGGTATTTGCATATCTTGTTAATCCACGATACTTTTCGCCATATTCTTCGCATTCACCGCACTCAAATACATCTATTATTATTTGATAGTCTATAATTTTGAATCCTGGCTTTTGTCTTCTTGATAGCCTGTCTTGAGTCTTCCTGCTTGTGCAAAATCATTATTTATGTTAGAAATAAAAGTTCCTGCGAACTAAGGGTTACTTCGCTGAAGGAGCATCAACTACAAAAGCAGGGCTGCGGAAATTCATCGGAGAAAATCAGAATAAAGAAATCATAATAATTGATGAAATTGACAAGATGCCAATCAAAGACCAAGAGGGTTTACTTACTATGATGGAACGGGGGAACTTTACAACTACTAAGGTTAGAAACACAAAGATCGTGAAGGCTAGCATGGTTATATTTGCAACATCAAATAGTACAGAGCGATTAAGTAAGCCATTGCTCAGTAGATTTACAGTTTTCGAGATTCCTGAATATGACTATGAGGAATTTAAGTCATTATCAGTAAGAACTCTCAAGAAACTACCTCAGAACACCGTAATACAGTAGCTTCCTCAGTATGGAAAGCGGGGAGTCGAGATATAAGAGATGTACTGAAGATTGCCAAATTATGTAATCACTCTGATACAGAGGAAGATATAAACAGACTAATATCGATACATCGAAAGTATCGTAAAACTGGCTTGGAATATAATTAATAACTTTAGATGCTTTTCGGATAGTTATTAATATCATATATATTATCTCTCTTATGGAAGAAAAAGAGCAGACAGAGCATATAGATATTCAAAAAGAGGTGTTAAAACCAATTACCAAAGCAAAATCCAAAGAAGACAAGGAATTACAGGAACAAGAAGTAGAATCAACAGGTGGAGGAATGGGAGCAGGTGG
>DATFDI010000064.1:0-27046 GCA_035252175.1 Nitrososphaeraceae archaeon | reverse complement strand
GACAGACACCAGATCTTACACGAAATGGAATAGCAAGAGGTTATGTGGTAGTTCCAGAGTTTCCAAGCACTTTGATTACAATCTTGCTTACAAGTATATTATTTAGTGCTGTGATAGTGGCTCAGAGAGTACGAAGATCAGGTGGACGAGTCCTATAATCCGTTAATATCTCAGTGCGTGTTGACAATAACTGTTGAAAAGGAGGAACAATTACAAAAGGAGATGCAACAATAACTGATACCTGTGAACAAAAGAGATTCTAACGAAGAGTTATATTTTCAATTTTATGCCTTTTGCAGACATATCTACGGTAAAATAGTTGCGAATTCACATTTACTGTTTCTATCTCTGAAAATTTGTCTGCCTATTTCTCCAGTATTCTCTCTATGACTTTATGAGCACTAGACTTGCTATGATCCTCTGCCGTCTGTTTATCTATAAATGCCTTGTCGCACAATAAGCAATGGTATGCTATTGCATTATTCAAAGCAATAACGCTCCTCTTTCCTGTTCGTGTTCATCATTTTTATTGGGAGTTTACGACTTATTTATATCGCTAGCAAGCAAAGACAAATACTTGCAGCTATATGCAAATGATAGAAATTTTTATGACCTGTATATTGCACGATATGTTAAATATTATATTATGACTTACAAAGTTCCGTGTTGCAAGTATCCAACTATTAAATATCATGTCAACAACCATTTTTCAAAATCAGATGAATAGGAAGATGATAAAAACAGAATACATATAACAGATAAGAACAATGAAGACCAAATTTATTGTAATAGATATGTCAGATGACATAGACATGACAGCAATTATCGAACGACCTGTATACACAAAAGATGATCAATATGTTGGTGTTATTCAGGATATTGATAAGGAAAACGAAGATAAAATAGGCAACCTGATCATCAGGGGTAACTTAGATTTAAGAAAATATTCGATTCCCAGAAAGTTTATTGTCAACTTTTACGATGGAAAAGTATTATTGGATATGACTAGAGACGATTTTATTAGTTATGAGATATAGTGAATTTGAAAGGTAGCTGTTGTTGTCAGATGTGAATTGCATACGGAAAAAACAGACACGACGTCTGGTGCATTCCCTCTCCCTGTTGGCTATCGCTATTGCTTAATCTGCTGCATTGATAGATAGTCGGAAACCATCAACAGCATCGGTAGTTTCGAAAGACGGCTAGTATAATTTGTGGACGATTCTTGCTAACGACTCCTTCCAGAGCAGACATCACCTCACCTTACAAACTATTTAATGAGGTAGCAAACATAAGCAGCGCGATTAGGTGCAAAAATAGCGTGCTCATGCACTGATATTTTTGATATCAAGTAAACTACAAGGCTTTCATATATCATATCCTACTAGAATTGTGGCCGTTTCTGAAGAAGTCTTAACTGACCATGTTTTACCAGAACCATATTTCCGATTCACTCAAGTATGCAGATGATTTTATCCCCTCCTACCTCGACCGCTTATCTTTGCATGTTTTTTGTTTTCTGAACATCATGGATAATCAATTTAGAAAAAATGTACTTGTTACTCAGAGATACTTGGATACTGTTATTATGATTTATCACAATTGCTAACTGCATTTTTATTTAATATTGCACACCACTCTTAACATATAGGATAATCTTTATGGAAACAAAGAATTCATTTTATCGTGAAATGAGTGTTTTCGTACAACACGAAAGTGAGGAAGGATCATCATTAAGCGGTATTTCGCCGATGTGGACTAAGCGTCTGCAACTCAAACAATCGCTTATTTTCGCCATTTCACTCACACGATTGAAATGGTTAGCTGAGATTATCAATGCCAACAAATGTGTAGTTGGAGAAGCATATGGTTATTCTTCGTCTTACACGATTACATGTGAAGAATGCACCAGGATAGCTAACAAATTCTCTTTATACTTTATTATTCTCTGGCATAAGAAGCTAGAGGTACTGCAACAGACATTTGTTAAACATTGGATTGAAAGCCATGCATGATAATTGTCAAACGCAAATAGCATCACGGCATAATCCTGTGTGACAGATAGTGACGAAATGAATACTCTCAATATGACAGATAGTGACGAAATCATAATTACAATCCTGTGGACCTAGAAAGGAATCACAATGTACTGTAGAAACGTCTGCGTCAAATTCAAAGCGACAAGATCACATGCTCCTCATAGCCAATTTTACTCACACGAAGGACGTTATGAAAATGGACAGAAGCGTTGCCAAGAGTGTGAAATATTTATCAAATGGGATGGATTACGATGTCCATGCTGTCATACTTCTCTTAGAACGAGACCAAGACCAAAAAAGCATAGGCTGAGGGAAACAGATTAGAGATAAATAATAATAGCAATTGAATAATTTTAAAAGACTTGTGGTACTATATTAGGCAGAAGCTAAGAGCTATGAATATAGAAAAATCAAAAACGACGTCTTTGTATGCAATTTTCCTAGGAGCATTATTCATAACAATAAGCTTCACTTTGTATCGGCTCTTTCAGCCTTTAGTAATAACGGAGGAAATTTCAATTCTGCTTCAAAGAGTGTCAATAATCTTCTATGTGCTACTTTTTGGTGGGATAGCTTGGATAGCTTATGGTATTAATGCTGGGATCAGATCCTTTCCTGCGAAGGCTGATATTAATCGTTCCGACCTTTATACAAATTCCTTATCGAAGATTATTGTCAGGATTATAAATGATAGCAAATATTTTCGGTTTTTTTGGCCCGTAACTATTGGATATGGAATTTTTTATGCAGCTGTATCTGGAATGTTGATATATAGAACTGAAGACTTTTCATCGCTATATGGGATAACAACCACTCCCTTAATCAATATCATAACCTACGGGCCAGCTGGCTTCGTACCTACAATGACCATTTACATCAATCAACATTTTGGAATGTTAATAATACCTCTAAACTTGCTAGTCGCAGTAGCGGTCGCTTCGTTGGTTGGATTCAACTTTGTGCTTTCATTTTATGCCTTTATCAACCGTCCAAGAAACCACGTTAGGACGAAAAATGCAAAAACCATATCTTTTCTGAGCGTTATTGGAGCTACTACGAGCCTATTTGCAGGATGTCCTACATGCGCGTCGCTTTACATATTTTCAATCGCAGGAGGATCCTTGGCGCCTGCCATAGCAGCATTTACTGTAAATTTTTATACATTGTTTCTGTTCTTGAGCATCCCTTTACTTATATTCACACCATTCTTAACAGCATTTAATATACGTAAAACGGTGTATGGTAGATGTTCCCTTGGATAGGCATACCGGAACCAATTCATGCATGACATTAGTAGTAGTTTTATGCTTTCAATAGTTGCTCTTAATTGTATAAGCCGCACTGAAATATTATCCATCATAGCATACTTGTTTTGCTCACATGCCCAGTAATCTCATAAGCAAACATGGTGCTAACCTATCGCACCAGCAGCAAACCTGCCGAGAATAATTTTCGGTGAGACCATTGCCTAATTGTTAGCTCGCAAAACCCCATTGTCCAGAAAGTTTTATTCAATTAATTTGTCTTCTGAGATCCTATGAATTGATTTCACCTTTGCCGTGAATTGTAGTTGTGCAAAAGCCTAGACCATAACAGCAAACTGTAATAAACATTAACTTCTATTTTAAGTCAGTCAGATATGTCAGAAGAGAACAAGAGGTATGAAGAAGAACAATACAAGAAACTAAAGGATCGGCCAGACAACAAACCTGATCTTGACGATTACAAAAGTAAAGATAAGGATGAAATAGTTGAGGAAAAACTTGAATGAGATACGTGTACGTCCTGTCCCTATAAACTGCTACTGATTCTCAAAATGCCTATGATCGATTTTTTTGTTTAACAATACAATGGCTCATTTATTCACGATGTGTTCCAATATTCGCATTAGTTCTAGACCTGTAACCAAAACATGACACAGAGCTTTTGATAACTTAGACCGCTTTTTTCATACGGGAGCCACATCTATTGCAGGTTATGTCAGACACTTCTGAGCTACACTCTAAACATGTATATTTTAGTCTCGTTACGTTTCCACTCACGCGTTCATTTCTTGGTATCTTTTTGTCTTTGAAGTTGAGTTTTTCGCCAACCTTCAGACGATTTGCCCTTATGTAATACACTATTGGAAAATCAATCAAATGATGATTTAATTTAACATTATTGCGTTATTCCACATATCCCTAGACATTTTACAAGCTGTTTCCATCCCTTCATTTTTCAAATCGCTAGTATGTTCTGGCACAGAATCAGTTTTACCATGAAACAGAAAGTGCCAACGGTAGGTTTTCACTACCATCTAAACAATGGGTCGTCTTCCGTTACCCCTGCAAAGATCTCAAGATAATTTTTAGACATTATTTCAACCGTAAAGAAGTCTTCGACTCGCTTCCTGCAAGATTCGGCCGAACATTCAGGAATTCTATTTACGTATCCTTCCAACTCCTCTGGCGTGTTTGTTATAAAACCGTTGGTTTGGTTCACAATTATATCGTTTAAGCCTCCGTTAGCTAACGCAAGCACTGGTTTTCCATATGCGTTAGATTCTAAAGCATACAACCCAAAGGCTTCTATCCATGAAGGCTTGGGACAAGCAATAACAGCTTTACAGTTCTTTATTAATATTTTTTTTATTTCATTATTAACTAGTCCTATATACTCCGCTAAGCCACGTGTATCTTGACATCTTTCTCTTATCCTTTGTACATATGAGCGGTCTCGTACATGTACATCATCGCCGATTATTTTTATGGGTGTTTCTGTTCTCCTGGCAATATCTATAGAATCTTCAATTCCCTTTTCTGGAATTATCCTATTAAGAGAAAGAAGATAATTATCACTTTTATCGCTTCTTGTTTCTTCCTTTGGAGGTAGAGGGATTCCATGATGTACATATCTTACAGGAATTTTCCATAGCGATGATAGGTACTTTGCATGAAGCCTAGATAGTCCAATATATCTAGGAAATTGTATTTGATTAGGAGGAATCCTTTGCCATTCAGCTACCCCATGATGTGTATGGATTATTTTCATTTTTGGAAATTTTACCGCAGAAAGATAGGAGAAAGAATTCCAGGTGTTGTCCCATACTATTCCATCTCCATCCCCACATTCTTTTTCGATTATTCCTTTGTAACTGCGGTAATATGCTTCCTCTGCTGCTTCCTTTCCTTCCCACGAAGTATCTATGGTTTCTATTAATTTTAAATTAGGTGGGAGCACTAGTCCTCCTTTTTCTGCTGCTGCAGAAGAGCCTTTAGCGCATATCAAACTTACCTGATGAGCATTACTGGCCATGTGTTGGCAAGCCCACATTACAACGGCCTCCAATCCTCCATTCGACTTTCAAATCAAGGATGAAAATAATCGGGAGGTGGCGTAGGTAATTTGGCGCTGCTTATGACTAGAATCTTCGTTAGCCTAGAACACCAATAACTACAATATTGGTGTCTAATAATAATTATTACGTTATTGGCTTGTTTGTAGTATCATGCCTTATTGACGTTGAAGCAGCATCTTATGATTCTAAACCATTTTGAATGATAAAAACGCCCTTGTACCTATTGAACTTTCAAACAAGTTTTAAATTCGGGTGTGCGGCCTAAAGTATTAGTTGCAATAGATTCTCTCTCAATATGTCCATCATATGAACAAATAAAGCTAAAAATCTGAAAAATCTGACATGCATAATATTTACTAGGTAAAACCTAACGTTTTGAACGCAAAAACTGACTAACTAGAAAGGCGTAGGACGGAGGTATTTGAATTGAGAGCCAGAGGATTTCTCACACAATGATGACTGAAATATCAAAGTGTTAGTTATTGAATAGCACATTATGGTCAAGACTACCATTATGTATTTTACAAATGTTTGATGCCATTGGTTTTTTGGATATATTGTATCATTAAAAGCAGTCCAAAGAAGAAGAGATCAAATCATACGTTGCTGTCCTCAGAATCGATACTTTTTTCCTTGATCTTAATACGAATATGAATGAACGTCCTGTGTATCAAATAAGCAGGGAATGCAATAACGAGAAGCAAAATACATGTTACAATCATGTAATTGCCCGCTTCATTATGACCATTTACTGAATAAGAACTGTATACTGGATCTGTTGTGACTGAAAGGAGCAATCCTCCAAATGCCATGGCAGCATTTAAAGCAATCAAGATAATTATCTTGAAAGATTCTCCAAGTGTCCTTAATGCTATGAATGCCGTAGCTCCTACAATCACAAATGAAATATGTTGTAATATGTGAAAATTTTCATGCAAAACTGCATAATCAAATAGAGGAGGATAATGCCACATCGCTAACAACAATATTGGTATTGAAAGCCACAATAAACCATATCTTGAACTGGACCCAAAAATTGCTCTGGCTACTTTTAGCCAAAAAGCGACTATTCTAACTGAGAACCTTGACTCTGATCCCTCATCAAAGTCAAGTCTACTAGTACCCGAATTTTTATTACTGTCGTGTACTGAATTCGTTTTCTTCTTTGTTATACTAATGGCGCGACAGGTTAGCTTCCTTTTGCTATGTGATACGAGTATCCTCAGGAGTATTTCCGCTGTCTTGACTGAAGAAGCGCCCAGGAAGAAGAATATTGTATGCTCTACTACCATATGAAGGGCAAGATTCTGCTCTGTTATCTCCAAAATAGGTGACTGAAGAGATAGTACTATTAGTATTCCAAATAAGCATAACCACAAAGACCTGCCAAGAGTTAATTCTGATGCAAGAACGGAAATCGTACTAGAATTCATTGTGATTGATTGATTATTTTCACATACATTTTAGATAAGCAGCGATTTTTGAAAAAACCTATCTTTGACATATCTATATATCTCCTGTCATTGTAATTATTGCTCTGCATTATAGTTATGTTCGTGTATTCTCTTTAAATCAAAATGATATACGGAATACGCTAACGTCACAATTCCACCTAAAAGAAAGCCGTATAGCAAATAGGCAAATAGCCCAAATCCAAATGTAATTGGAATATTCGCAGAGGTAGAAGAAGATGGATAATAGATTAAGTTTTTAGCATAATTATTATTATCTGTATGTACACCCATAGTATACGTATCTGCTGGAGCTTGTTTGGTAAAATTAGAAGTTATAGTCGATACAAATGGTACATATAAAATTACAAATGCAATAATCCCAGTAGCAAGGCCAAAAGAGATTCCCCTATTTTTACCTGAGGGATGAAGCGCACTTATTTTAGACGTAACGACCCCAAAGATAATACCTACAATAACACCCTGCGCAACAACTAGACCAAATCCTATAACTCCTCTCAGAACCGCGTCAGTTATCATTCCAGCAACAGACGATCCTAATGAGGCTATAAAAGTGCCTGTTGGAAGACCTTCACTTATTGGCATCCAGAGCATTACTCCTGTAAATGCAACTATGGCTATAAATCCTCCAAAAGCTCCATATCCTATGCCTTTCTTCACACTATACCCTTTACTTTTTGGACTATCAGGACGGCTTGATTTTCTGGATAGGTCAGTCATAGTTTTCGTCTAACCCCCTGCTTTCGATATTCCCATACCAGTGGGCTCTTTATGTAGCTCGTTGTATTCATTGACTTCTGACTGCGTTGGTTTTCTTCTTGAGGTTTTAACGAAGTTGTATACGAAGATAAATTGTGCTATTCCTACAGCTAATGCAAAGAACAAAAGCCAAGGCATAGACCAATCAAAAGTAGCCGGCATATCAGCTTCCCTTCTGATTGCACCCTCACTACCTATAACGCTAAATAGCAGTGCTAATCCAAAACCACCAAAAATCGTAAGCCAAAAATGAATTTCACCAAGTGTTTTACTTAAATGCTTCTTTGTAAGGTCCGGCAATATCGCGTATATTACACCAAAAGCCATAAGGAGCGGACCTACCAGCAACATGAGATGGATATGACCAGGCAAAGACATTGTATTATGAAGGTACAGATCAGTCCCCCACATGCCCATTTCACTTCCCTGGAATCCTCCAAATGCCCACCCAGCTAAGCCTGCATAGAAGAACCTAGTAGTAATATTCCAAGAAATCTTGGACCGCCACGTAAACATCAGAGCAGTGAAGATGGTAAGAGACGATGGCCATACAATTCCGAGTGATGCGGTCTGAGACAGCTGCTGAAGCCAAATAGGATTTGGAATATCCATAAAGACATGATGTGAAAAAACCAATACTGAGAAAGTGAAGTAAAATGGCCATGGACGATAGTTCCATTTGTTAAAAGGCACTTTTTCTTTACCATATCTTGGTGCAAAAAAGTACATTCCACCTAAGAATATCAACAATGGAAAATATACTATAGGGTGAGCAAAGAACCACCATGCATCTTTAGTAAGTAACCAGTTAGATGCAGCAATTGGATTCTGTAAAGACATAAAGCCGTGAGCGAGTTGAACAAAGAGACCAGGATTCCCAACTATTTGTATCAATGCTGTTACAAATGCAGCCACTAGTACTATTGGTACTGCAGGAGTTACTTCTCTCCATTTCTTTGTAAACCAGCCATTAATTCCAAGCAGCGACACCCACCTCACTCCTGCTGGTAGGTCTTCCATATGGGTGTGTTCCAAGTCCTGCTCCTTCTTCTCATCCATTTCTTCGAGTCTTTTTGTTTCTCCGTGCCGTGAACCAAATCGTTCGGTACCGACTGGAAGTTTTCCTCTTAACACTGTAACAATCGTTACGACGCAAAAGATGGTCAGTGCTATCCCCACCAGAACGTCAGCGACAAGAAAAGTGGTAGCTGCAAGACCGCCCCAAGACTCTGTGGGTCTCCCAGGTAGAAAAGTCAGAGGCATCAAGTTATACCATCCTGCTCCAAAGCCTGAGAGGCCAGACAAAAATATTAGGACTACTGCCGCCTCCATTGTCCAAAAAGACGCTTTGGCCCATTTCATCCCTATCAGAGGTTTTCGTCCCCATTTGCTTAGGGCATAGTAGCCAAACCACATTGTGTTGATGGATATAACTCCAAAGAACATGACTTGACCATGAGCTGTCAAAAGAGCATAAAATAGAACATTTTGAGCAATTCTGTCAACATGGATTAATGGGACATCGGTCTGGATGATTCTCATTCCAATTGCCAAAGTGCCGGCTATAAGGAAATTGATAAGCATGCCTCCTATAAACATCAAAACTAGTTTCTTTAGGTCTGGTGAAATATCATACTGTGGTAATTGCGGTGGCTCTTGCGGGTATCGGTTTTGATCTTCTACGAGCATTTTTTTCTCTCCTTATCTCCTTATGTCGATTGTACTCCTCCCGGAGCAGATGGACCCCCTACAGGTGAAGCAGGAACAACCGTAATCATCGATGTCATATATGGATGAGCATAACCACAATACTCAAGACATCTTACAAAGTATATCCCAGGTTCTTTGAAGGTGTAATAGAATATGTTATCAAGCTTTGGAATTACCTGCATTTGAAGCAGTATTGCTGAATCACTAGAGCCTTTCATTATTCCAAATCCGTGGTTTACATCTACTGAATGGGCAACGAATTTTACAGGTTGCCCTGCAACCAACGTAATATGTGGAGACACTCCAGGATTCAGAGGAGACTGCCCTTTGGTACTCATCAGCCAAAACCATTGACCTGCAGTAATATTTACTACTTGCATGTGCTGATTGGACGCTGGATTTACAGCCGAAAAGGCTACAGGAGGCATCCACGGATAGCTATTTATCCATAGCCATACTAAAACTGCACCAACTCCTATCGCCCAATAGCGTTCGGGATGAACTTTTGTCTTTGAAGCAAAACTTTGTTTTCTTTTCATCCTCGTAGTTGCCATAACAATGAAAAATCCTGCAGTTGCTATTATCACGGTTATTATTAACATAAACAAAAGTGGATACGGTCCCCATCCGTAATCAGCGGCTAAATTAACGGAAGCCATTCCATTATACCCCCTTGGACGCT
Organism: Nitrososphaeraceae archaeon; assembly: GCA_035252175.1. Taxonomy (GTDB): domain Archaea; phylum Thermoproteota; class Nitrososphaeria; order Nitrososphaerales; family Nitrososphaeraceae; genus JAFAQB01. The sequence continues at coordinate 17,044 of DATFDI010000064.1, read as the reverse complement.
CCCATGCTCCCATCTCCTTGTGCAGGTGCGCCTACCTTTGTCACAGATGATGCTGGTCCGTTGCTAGCATTATCTTCGACAATCAGATCACCAACCATACCTAGCCAAAGATGGCCTCTGACCATGCAAAAATATTTGAAGTTACCTGCTTTGTTTGCGACAAATGTCGTTACCTGTTGGGTATCGGGTTGGAGAAATTGCTTTATGTGACCCTGCTCAAATACAGGATGACAGCCAGGGCATGGCATAGTAGCCATAACATTATATGGTATATTTTTGACACGATCTGGCAATGGCATGTTTTGTGTCTGTTTTAGGATAGTCGACGTTTGGCCTGAGGGTTCAGCTATCCCAAAATTATGGGCCATTCTACCTGCATTTATAACGACTATCTGGACTACCTCTCCTTTGTTTACTACTATTGCAGGACCTCCGGTAGTCCCATTCCAGCCAAAATCGTTTTGAATTAAGACAAATCTCTTGTCGAAATGCTGATTGAGATTTGGTTCTTTTTGTGCTACCGCAGCTGTTGCTAAGGAATTAGTGCTACTACTACTGCTAGTAGCAATGCCACCTACCCCTAGAACTACAGTTTTGGGTAAGTGTATACTAGGTGATACCGATATACTCATTGCAGCCATAGTCGCTCCGGCTGCGGCTGCAAGAACTAACCCTATTCCTAGAATAACTTTTCCACTAAAACTATAAGCTTTAGGTTCACTTGTATTTTGGGCGCTCCTGTTATTCTTCTCACTAGTATCGTCGTGGCCTTTGGTCAAAACTGTTTGGTACAGCATTGCCAATGTTAAAAAGGAATAGTATATTTTTTTCTATTAATTTATAGGTGTATTTTACTACTATAATTAAATACAGATTTACTGCATTCAGCATTTTTAAGGGGTCTTTGCATTGTATACACACTCGTAGTGTTTTATAAACTCGTTCCACTATTAGTAGCTCAGATGACCTATAGGAACAGGATTCTCCAAGGTGTAGGAATTGCCATTATCGTGGGCTCTCTTGCCGCAATAGCGTTTTCTGCTCAAGCAGCTAGAAAATCTGCAACGAGTGCTAGTCAACCTTCTGGGACCTCGACTGTAAGCGAAACAAAAGTATCAAATACAATACAAAAAGCTAATGCTTACTCAACAGTTGTAACAGTACCTGCCGGGGCTGGAAGACCAGGTGATTTACCGGAATATTTTGTTCCTAGCAAGGTAATCCTGCATAAAGGAGATACCGTTACTTGGGTAGACACAGACACCGTAAGCCATAGTATTACTTCTGTGACCTTTAACGGCCTAATATGGCCCAAGGGCTCCAGTCAGGGGCCATCGACGTTCAGCCACACGTTTGACACCTCTGGGACATTCGGTTACTTTTGCCAGATTCATCCGTACATGACAGGAGTAGCCTTTGTAGATGTACAGGAAACAGAAAGAGTGTTAAACAGTACTGTGGGTTCTTCTAATTTTGTTAATGTAAAAGTGGAGATGCCACAAAATGCAGCATATATTAACAATTATGGTCCTTACTTTATTCCTACATATGCTGTAGTACCTCTCAACAGCCGAATTTCATGGGATAATCTAGATTATGTAGCGCACACAGCAACTGCGACAGATGGTTCGTTCAACACTGGACCAATTCTTCCTGGAGAATCATATACTCTAACAATCCAACATAATCCTGGAACTATCGGTTACTTTTGCCAAATCCATCCATGGATGCAGGCTATGATTTACTTGGCTCCTTCTCAGTCACAATCAAGTTTGCTCAAGCATCCATAGGAAAACCATTATTACACCATATTACGCTCTCTAACTTGTTAATTTTCAATAGTAACTAACTAATTAGCTATAATTATGAGGATATCTTGACCATAATAATAAAAAGGTACATCATTTATTAATTTGTACTTATACAGTTTTAGAGCAGGAAATGTCTCCTCTCCTTAAATTATATATCGCTGTTTCAATTTTTGAATAACATGAAAGGCATCACGACTAATCCTAAAGGAGACAAGCCCGGCAATACGGAAAGCAAATATCACTCAAGTCAGTCAAAACTAAGACTTGCTTTCAGTATTATAGTATCTTTAATGTTGATTACTTATATTTTTACTAGCATTAGTACCATATTTCCCAAGAGCATTTTCTTGACTGCAATGGGGCAGATCTCTAACCAGTCCAATATCCAGAAAAATACAAGCAATGCTACAGGTAAACCTCCAAGTCTGGTAATGAGCAATATAACTGGGAATGTAACCAAAATGACTACTACTCAGGGTAACCAAACTACAAATGCCAATGTGGCATCCCCGTTTCCGCCTAAAGAAGGTAACTCTACTAATACTTTCCCATCTACAAATAAAGTCGCTATCGTAATGGGAGCAGCACTCTTAAGGGATAAGGCCTATCAACCCAACCCCGTAAATGTTAAGGTTGCAGGTACCGTCACTTGGTCAAATGAAGATACAGTAGTCCACACTGTGACCTCTGGATCCGGTTTTACTGATCCAAATATGGGTAGAGACTTTGACTCTGGGTTCCTAGGAAAAGGATTTTCGCACATATTTTTCAAACCTGGTGAGTATACATACTTTTGCCAAATACATCCTACTATGGTTGGAAAGGTTGTAGTTAAGTGATAGTACATACGCCATTTGGTTGATTTGTCAATGCTTGAGGCATACGACTATCTTTAGTAGAACGCCTAATTTTGGAGAACATGCTACCATATTTAATCAGATACAAAATTTCCTGCTACATTCTATAGCATGATTTTACTATGAAATTACAAACGCAAATATGATATAATCTAAAAATGCATTAGAGCACAATTTCGATTAATATAATGAAAATCGAAATTGACAAGGCCATTGATAAAAAAATAATATCGAAGGATGGCCAAACAATAGGCCGAATAACTTCCGTATCAAAAGATTCTATTATTGTGGCATCAGAGGGAGTTCAAGTGGATTGCCCTTGTACTTACATAATACCAAAATCGCGTGTCAAAATCTGTAATGGCGCAGAGTTGATGTTAAATATGCATTTTGTGCTTGTAGATAAATTCAGAGCATGAGCCTTCCTTCCTTGATACTCAACTTTTGGTCTTCACTTAAGTTACGCAAGTGATATATGCTATTATACAATCTTGTCTGACATCAAATACGTCAAATCATTCGTTCTATTCGTCGTCAAATACGTCATTTGAAAGTTGAGCGTCAAATATGTACATGTTCTTTTTCACAATAGCATGACATATAGAGCACGAATACACAAATGTGTATTAATTTTATAGAATTCTTATAGCTCAACCAATAGATCATATATTTAAATGCTATATGGCAACTAGTTCAACGTGGTAGACAGGCCTAGCATTAGTAATAAGAAGGGCTATAGAAATAATCGATCCTTTACCAAAGGCAATAATAATAAATGCGATGACCGCTTTCTTACTGGCATTACTGTATTATTTTTAATCTCCTCGGTGTTTATAGCTGGCCTGATCAGCTCTCCTTCATTTTCATATTTCTCACCTAATGCATTTGCCATAAAGAACCTAGCCTCTTCGTCTTATTTAGAAGTAGCAGGTAAGGAATTATCTAGACCTGTAATACGAGATCCAGTACACTTTACGTTACCATCCAAACTGCGTTTCTCGCCTGAGCTTACTGCAACCATTAATTCTGGCCGAACTCCCAGCACAACTAACTTCAATATTACAAAAGGTTACAAAATAGAACCTGTTCTGTGGAACCTGACTCTTCCTAGCAGTGTCGCATTTGACGATAACGGCAATATGTATATTGCAGAATCGGGCTACGCATACGGAGAACTAGAAACTACACCCAGGATTTTGAAAATCGATACTAACGGTACGGTATCTTCTTATGTAGATAGAGATCTGTATGGACCAATAACAGATATCGTCTACCATCAAGGCAAGCTGTACGTAGCAAATAGAGGAAAAATATCTGTAGTTGAGGAGGGGCATGTGAAGGACATGATCATGGGTATACCAAGCCTTGGTGATCATCCTATTAGCCAGATGGCATTTGGTCCTGATGGTAGACTGTATTTTGGGATAGGTAGCGCAACCAATAGCGGAGTGGTGGGTTCTGATAATTTAGAATGGCTAAAATTACTGCCGACTTTTCATGATATCCCCGCCCACGATATTAAATTATCACCTAATCAAAGTTTCGAGTCTCCGAATTTATTTAAACCAGCGAATCAAAATGAAAAGAATACTACGTTTGCATTTTCGCCGTTTGGAAACACCACTATATCTGAAAAAACACACACAGTGAAGGGTGACCCTCGTGAATGTTCTGCATGTATAATAAGCAGCACGCCTGATGGCAGAGATATAAAATTAGTCGCATGGGGTATCAGAAGCCCGTATGGCTTAACTTTTGGTCCCAAGGATGACTCTCAAAATCGTCTGTTTGTAAGTGATCAAGGTGCTGAGCCAAGGGGAAGTAGACCAATTGCTAATGACGTCGATAAAGTATACAGTATTGATATTTCAAATGCAACGAATATTGGTAAGTGGTTTGGATGGCCTGATTTCTTTGGAAATGCTGAACCTGTCACACTTAACAAATTCAAACCGACGGAATCAGGATCATCATCTAGATCCTCGGCAGAAAGTAACAAGCCGCTATCGTTTTTGATGCAGGGACACCCGACCGTCGAAAAACCATTATTACTATCAGGTCGCCTCGCAGGGATAGCGCAACTATCTTCCTCTAATAGCAGCTTATTTGGATTCAAAGGAATGAATTTCGTCGCAGAAGCTGGTCAAATTTTACCAACTATGACTAATACTAATACTTCTACCGACAGCAGCAGCATAGAACAGAAGCAGCAAAGCGCACAAAATTCTGTAATAGGTCAAAAAATAGTCGTATTTAACTCAACTGCTTTGAAAAAATCCAACAGCGCTAGTTCATTTAAAGATTTTATAACTCTTAGAAAACCCGACCCTTCTTTTAGGCCAGTAGGTGTCAAATTCAACGAAGATCATACAGCGCTATACATTGTGAGCATAGGAAAAGAGGAAGTAAGAAGCACCCTCCCAACTACAGGATATCCATTACCTAAACCCACACCTTGGTTTTATCAACATACTGGAGTAATATGGAAAGTAACTAATTCATCAGCAGTGGTAGGAAAGGCTGCTACACAACCACCAAAGAAACTACAACTATCACCCGAGCTTACTGTGACTATTAATTCTGGCGCTGTTCCCCGTACTGATATTTACAATTTGCCCCAAGGATACAAGATCGAACCTGTGCTTTGGAATCTAGACCTACCAGGAAGCTTTGCTTTTGATAACGGAGGAAACATGTACATAGCATCGACTGGAATCACCTATGGAAGAGTTACTTCAAATCCAACTATACTCAAGATCGATCAACATGGCATAGTCTCAGTATTTGCGGATAGATTTTTGCACGGGGTTTTAGCAGATATCGAATTTGATAACAATACAGGATTAATGTACGTATCCCATAGAGGAGCAGTATCTTCTATCAATTTGACGAGTGGAGTGATTAAAGATCTAGTTACTGGCCTTCCTATGACCGACTATGGTACCCATCCTATGGGTCAATTAGCAATAGGTCCTCATGATGGAAGAATATATTTTGGAGTTGGAAGCGTAAGCAACACCGCTGTACCCGATATTTCAGATTTTGGAATAGGGTGGATTAGAGATATGCCGCAGTTACATGAAATACCAGGACAGGACATTAAACTAACAGGACAGAATTTCAAGTCCCATAACTTTTTAGCGCCATATTCAAACGAGACTGTCATAACAGGCGGATTTAGCACATTTGGCACGCCCACAGTAGAAGGGCAAACCGTTAAAGGTAATATAAAATGCACCAGCTGCTTACTTAGTATTAAACCAGACGGATCTGATCTTAGATTACTTGCGTGGGGTATAAGAAATCCTTACGGTTTGGTAATAGACAACAAGGGTGTTCTATTCTCTGATTCTAATGGAGATGACGATAAGGGAATTAGACGTGTTACGAATGATCCAGACACTGTTTTTCAATTGAACACTGCAGCCAATAACACTAATAATAATAGCCTTAGATTTTTTGGCTGGCCGGATTTTCCGGGCTTCGGACATCCAATAAATGAATCCATATTCAATCAGTCACCAGCACAAGATTACATAAACAAACCATTAATCAAAAATCCTCCTCCTGTAACAAAGCCGATTATTTCTTTGGGCATGTCGGTAGGCGCAACACAGGCTGCTATTTCAGGTAGCGATAGCTTTGGATACAATGGTAAGATATTCGTTGGTGAGTTTGGTACTATAGCCCCCGTGACGCACAAATTCCATATTCCGAAAAATGCAAGTGCAGGAGAAGTAATGGGCAATTTGATCGGACAAAAGGTCGTAGTGGTAGATCCTGCAACTAAGAAGGTCGATGATTTTATCAAACTAAATTCTGTGGATGCGGCCTGGCGACCTGTTGGATTACAATTTACTCCGGACAGAAGTACCATGTATATAACGAGTATAGAGAAACATCAAATAAGAGACGTTACTCCATCCGATCAGCCATTGCCTCTCCCTGCTGATTGGCCTTATTTGAAGACCGGGACAATATGGAAAGTGACTCGCACAGGTTCTGTTGATAGTATTGGAAGCAACGACAACATTAAAAATAACAATAATACCAGCAGTGCAGGCAAAGGGGCTGTCAACAATAAATGAATGATAATAAGAATAACAATACATCAGATTTTCCATCAAAAGCGATAGTGGCGTTGGTGGTTATCACTTTATTGCTATTGCAGTGTTATACCCTATATCAAACCAAAGTATCTGCACAGACAATTACGATTAATAATATTACAGGTGGCTTTAAGAACGCCACTGGAAATATCACTATAAAAGATATCTCCCAGGTAACTAATTCAACATCCTTATTGAAAACGATTCTGTCGCAAATGTCCAATAATACTATCAAAGAAGAGTTAAAGTCAATAGACACCAATCAAATACATTGGTGGCAGTATAACGCCGGAAGCAAGTTTGCTCCATGAATGCCACATGTAGCAAGAAGAAGAATATCTAAGGAAAAAGAGAAGAAGCAAGTCGTGCTCAAATAAATAGCGCATTTCCAGTCCAGTGCTCTAATTAGCCTCCGTTCAGTTTCTCTCTCATTTTGCGTAACTCAATCTTACTGTTAATTAGATTAATAACACTTGCCACAGCTGAGACTGTTGCCGCTGAGGCTCCAATTATTGTAATGGTAGTCGAGTCCATGGTCATACTTATGGCATTATTTACCCAATATGTCTTTGTGTTCATTGCTCTTCTATTTATCAAACCCACCAGCCTCTTGAATCGCACAGTGTATAATAACAGTATAATAATGTGATTGGATAATCAACTATAATTTAACTAGATGCAGTAAACCTATGCTGATCTATGATATCTTCATAGTAGAGGATTTCTAACGCCACTTTTTATTAGGATATCGTGCAAAGTACTTGATATGACTGGTAAAGGGAAAATGATATTTCGTATTGTGGTGATGTGGGCAATTTGTATTATGGTCACTTCGTCGCTTGGATATCGTAACGCTTTCTCGCAGCCCACGTCTAAAACTGTGACAGTAAACATAGAAGCTGGTTCTGGAAAAAGTGCTGGATCTGTTGCAAAACCGTTCGATCCACTTAATATATTTGTTCATAAAGGAGACACTGTTAATTGGGTAAACCAGGACTCAGCAACTCACTCTATAGTAGCACTTGGTATTGATTCTGGAATAATCCAGCCAAAGGGATCAACTAGCGGGCCTTCGACTTTTACCCACAAATTTGAGCAAGAAGGAACCTATGTTTACATAGACAAACTCCACCCATATATGGGAGGCGTAATCTATGTTGATGTTCCAGTAACACAAAGAGAATTGGTTTCTACGACAGGATCATTTGTCAAGGTCAACGTGGAAATGCCACAGAATGCTGCTTATGAAAATAATTTTGGGCCATTTTTTATACCTGCGGACGCGCATATAACCGCTGGTTCGCCGATTACTTGGACAAATAAAGATTATGTATCGCATACAGCCACATCAGGCGATGGATCGTCGTTTGACACGAAAACTATACTTCCTAGCGAGTCAGTCACACTACAGCTCAAAAATAAAGGATTTTTCACATACTACTGCAAAATACATCCATGGATGATAGGAAGTGTCACCGTTTCCTAGATGACTGCAAAATAATTCTATGTCACATCAACTCGTTACTCTCCAGATATAGTCGAGAAGGCGATTTAAGCGCTAAACGACATAGATCAGATTTATCATTATTAGCATCATTGATCAATTGTAAATTGTCATTATTGGTTTCTACTCGCCGCCAGTTCCAGCCGCCGCTCCTCCTCTATATATGTGTCTGCTCCCGGCCATTGTGCTGGCATTTCCCGGAATACTAGTGCCATTGGAATTAGTAACATTAGCCGCATTTGTAGGCAACTGAGCAGATGCATAAAAACCTTCAAACAAATCATGGTAAGCAAAAATTGTCGCAAATACAAATAACAAAACGAATGGACCTATGGTTGCCAACGCACTCTTGTTATTATTTCCTCTCTTCCAAGTCGACAAAATCTATACCACGACAATTTGAGCAGACACATTTTATATAAAGATTAGATACAATGATCCAGCCAGCAAACACCTGTATTCATGATTATGCCAGTGAAAATCAACCGATGACTGCTAAAAATACTTTTAATGTTACTAATCTTTTCTGGCAGGATGTGCAATCACCAGCTTCGAAAATTTATAGGGTCGATGATACAAGTTTATGTAGAAATCTTTCTGATAAAGTTTAGGGGAACAAATGTACCTTGTATTAATATTATCGATTGAATTTGCTTATACATAGTGTACAGTTTTCATACTAGAGATAGTGGCGGTAGTTATCATTTTGTTGTTGGTAACCCGAGATCCAAATCCTCAGTTATGATGCATAGGCTAAAAATGACCGTCTTTTCTTTTTTAGTCACATCGATGCTACTTGTATCTATATACACTAGTGGTAGTTCATTATTCAATTCCGCATTTGCCATTACTGCAGGCCAAAGAGTACAACCAAACACACTTATCCCTCCAGAGCTTGCTACTTCGATAATAAATTCCGGCAATCCACCTAGCACTGCTAATTTTAACGTGACTAAAGGTTATGTAATAAAACCTGTATTATGGAATTTAACTCTGCCTAGCAGTGTGGCTTTTGACAACAAAGGAAATATGTTTGTCGCAGAGTCGGGATTTGGATTTGGTGGCGTGCAGTCTACAGCAAGGATCTTGTCAATCAGCAATAATGGCACAATAAACATTCTAACAGATAGGTTTTTGTCAGCACCTATAACTAATATGGTATATCACGACGGCAAACTATTCGTTGCTAACAAGGCCAAAGTTTCTACAGTTAACCCAGCGAATGGTGCAGTACAGGATATTATCATGGGTCTGCCAGCAGGAGGAGACCATCCAACAAATCAAATTGCATTTGGGGCTGATGGAAGACTTTACATTTCGCAAGGCAGTGCAACAAATAGCGGAGTAGTAGGGCAGGATAACTATTCACCGAACCTGGGCTGGTTGTCAAGCTTTCCTTTTGTACATGACATACCTGGCAAAAATATAACACTAACAGGCCAAAATTTTCCTACTCCAAATCTGCTAGCGGACGGTCCTAAAAAAACGATTCCAATAAAGGACTATATAACAAAAGTATCCATACCAATCCAAAATGGCACAAGCAGTGGAAAAGGTACTGGTGCGGTTTCTGGTAACGTTACTGGCAATGTAACAACTGGAGCATTTTCTGCTTTCGGCAATAGCACACAAAAAGACCAGACAATACCTGGCAAAGTTAAATGCAGCGCGTGTATAATTAGTGCAAATCCTGATGGTACAGACTTGAAGCTTGTTGCATGGGGTATGAGGCAAGACGCCTTCACAGGTCTCATATTTGATCAGACAGGAAGACACCTTATAGTAACAGATCCAGGAAGTGAGGAGAGAGGTAGTAGGCCAATCAAAGCAGATGATGATAAAATTTGGAATATAGATATATCAGATCCCAAAAACCTTGGAAAATGGTATGGCTGGCCTGATTACTTTGGGGGACAGAACAAGCAGTTAAAGCCGGTAACTGATCCGCAATTTAGATCGCCACGAGGAGGTGGTAAACCGCTTCAATTTTTGATGCAAAATCATCCGGGCCCTATTCCCAGGTTATTTGCTGATGCTGGATACGCAGTTAAGTTGACTTCCGGTGCTCTATCTACTCCTTCGAGCAGTTTTGGCTTTGGCGGAAACATATTTGTCGGAGAATATGGAACACATGCGCCATTTACCCATGAATTTAATCAGAATATAAAAGAATACGTCCAAGGAAATACAAATAAGACTATACTTGGACAAAAAATCATAAGACTCGATACTAGTACTAGCAGCATAAATGATTTCATTTCACTGAAGAAGCCTGATCCCAGTTTTAGACCAGTAGGTGTTTCATTTAGCCCTGATGGAAATGCGATGTATATAGCTAGTATAGGAAAGAGTGAGTTCAGAAGCGCTCTTCCAAGTGGAGAACCTCTCCCAGTGCCAATCATATGGATGTATCCGGGCACAGGCGTAATATGGAAGGTGACACGTGCTTCGGCGGCATCAGTATCTGAGCCGCCACCAGAGGAGAAATTAAAGTTGGCGCCTCCGCTAACCGTCACAGTTAATTCAGGGCCAGTTCCAACGGCTAATAACCTTAAACTGCCGCCTGGTTATAAAATTGAGCCTGTACTATGGAACTTGAATGTCCCAGGCAGCGTTGCTTTTGATGACAAACAGAATATGTATGTAGGTGATGTAGGATTTGCATACGTGGGTCTATTTCCGCCGCCCAGAATTTTAAAAGTAGACCATAATACAGGTAACGTCTCAGTCTTTGTGGATAGAGGATTAGACAGGCCACTTACAGCTATTACCTATCATAATGGCCAGTTATATGTGGCTAATGGAGGCAAAATTTCGGCAGTGGATATGAAAGGGATGCCGCATACCATTATATCATCGCTTCCAGGATTGGGAGACCATTACGTTGATCAAATAGTATTTGCTAAAGATGGTAGAATGTACTTTGACGTGGGAACTGCAACCAACAGTGGCATAGTAGGAAAAGATAACCCATGGGCAAAAATGATGCCTGAATTTCATGATATTCCTGGAAAAGATGTTACACTGGCCGGGGTGAATTTCAATACTACGAATTATTTGCAAGCTCCATTTGGCAGTAAGACGACTACGGGAGCATATGTTCCATTTGGTACTCCAACTAAAGAGGGCCAAGTAATAAAAGGCGATACAAAATGCACTGGCTGTATCTTAAGCGCTAAGGCCGACGGAACTGATGTCAGGCTTTTTGGATGGGGATTCAGGCACGTTTATGGACTTGGACTTGCTCCAGATGGCAGACTAATTGCAGTAATGAATGGTGTAGATGAAAGAGGAAGTAGAAACGTCGCAAACGATGGAGACAAAATATATCTACTCGATGCATCAAATCCAAGGAATTTTGGCAAGTTTTATGGCTGGCCAGATTTCTTTGGATATGCACAACCAGTAACAGACCAGCAATTTCAATCACCATTAAACAATCAATCCTTGCAACCTTTAATTAAGAATGATCCGCCTGCTGAAAAGCCATCGTTGGTAGTTGACGTCGGAGCAGCACTAACGCATGTTGCTGTTTCAAATAGCAGCAAATTTGGTTTCAACGGAATGGCTTTTATAGGAGAATTCGGTACTCTGGCACCACAAACCCACTTAACCGCTAACTCCAGGTTTGGGATAAGCATTGGATCAGTGATGGGACAGTTGATAGGACAAAAAGTTATAGTACTTGATCCAAATACCCTACAGACGAAAAACTTTGTTAGCCTTAACACTGCAGATGGGACCTTCAGACCAACGGGTTTGGGATTTAGTCCTGATGGAAATGCTCTGTATATAGCCAGCGTAGGACTCAATGAAGTGAGAACTATAGCTCCATCAGGAGCCGCGCTGCCATATCCATTAGGGTTACCTTGGGCATTTGAACATACAGGAGTAATATGGAAGGTAACACATTCATAGTCAAAGGTCATTTACTCCTACAATGTGTATATGCATCACGTATTGTTACCAATGTAAAGGAATCTCTTGATAGCTGATGAGGAGCTTTGACTCTAGTTTATAAGACATTAATAAATGCCATTGTAAGTTATTGCCTCATAGTATTTCATAGTGTATCTATACCACGAATTCATTGAGGAATTAGCCACAATATCACTATAGTTGAAAGGATAATAAGGCAGCAATAGTCGGTTAATAATAATTACTCCTCAATCTATTTCCCTTTTGCACGGAAATCGAATTCCGAGTTATATTATTGCCCCTAATAGCATCCGTTATGCCAAGCAGTTTTGTGATATAGTATGCCGAATATTAGCAAGACCTTTGCTCATACAGATACTGACTAATTTTCTGTTGTTTTCTTGTTTTCAACTTGGTTTAATCTATCCTCCAAATTAGCCCACGATGTCCAATATTCTATCTCTCCACCCATCTTTCCACCCATCACAATAATCATCTTGTTTGTCAGCCAATGGACATGACGGTGGCTTATCAGCGTCTATTGACTTGAGGGAGCCATTATAAAGTCGGGTTATTGCTTCATTTGCTTCTACTACATCTCTCCTAAATCCTGATAAATATCCGCCAGGGACATTAGATTTTGCTAACGCGAGTCGAGGACTAATTATTATTGTTGTTATTGCTACAGTTAACAACAAAATTTTATTATTCGGAGACATGTATGATATTAACAAATTGTCTATTTAAGATATATCATTATAGCGTTGCCATCATAGGCATCCCCCTCGATCCAATTCACTTGGCATAGCAATAAATTAAAATCATTTAGGATTCGTATCGTATCCCTGTATCCCTCTTAGAGAAGGTGGCGTTTGAATTGTCTTGGGATCTGTGACAATTGGTTCGTACGGAAGTCCATACTGCTTCCTTAGTGCCTGCTGCTGTCTTTGTAATGTGTCTGATGAGAAAGTGGGTCCTATATGACCAATCCAGATATACAAAAGTATTACAGCAGCAAGAGATAGTCCCATTACTAGTATTGCCCACGCAACAGGAATAAGGTTATTTTGATATCCTGTTTCTTGTTGTTTCTGTTGGTGTGCGCACATCTTTGTATCACCAAATATTGAATATATGAACCGGGATAAGAAGTGCAAGCATTATTGTGCAAATTGGTGCAATATAATGGAGTGATTTGAAATTTTTTACATGAATTCAAATATTGCCAAAGTAAAACAAAATTATGTTAAATAGATAGTTAATTGGAAACCGCAACAGCTCGATCAAAGTGCTAGTTAGAGTTTGGTTCTTATATCTCCTTTGTACGTATAATTCATTTGCGCATTCCGTATATACTATATAGTAATAGCTATTCTCATACATTTTCAAGTTATGCGTGTCCATCTATCTTTGGCTAGGGATTCGTCATATTGGTTAAAGGATTGCTTAAATTAGACAATGGATTTTTATTCATCAGAAACATAGGATTTGTCATATTTCGCATGGAATTCTTTGGTCCAAAGCCGGTTAGTCCAGAATTATTCGTGTTTGTCACGTTGCTAGTCTTAGATGTAATGCTATTGCCATGGAAGGTGACAGTAGCGCCTGTAGCGTTGCTATGATATATTTTGTCTGTTTGTGTCTGAGCCATCGATTGATCAGGGTGTATGAATGTAAACATTGCGAATGTTATAAGCAATGCCAAGACTCCACATAGCATCAAAGCGTGGTATTTACTGGCCCGTGCTACTGCTGCTGAGATCATCCTCTTTGCCACAATATTTTTCCTTGTCCACATGGAATTAAGAAGAGATCATAAAATTTAATGGTTTTTGATCACATGGAACATCTACTTGAGATCATTTAATGCTGTTAAGAACTGCATAAATATGAGACAGATCCGTTTCAGGTACCCTCTTTAAACTCACTGCATTTTTCTTCCAATATTTGACCTTCTCGATCATTGCAACTATTAATCAAGGAGGATCCACTTCACATCATTCTAATTTAGATAGAGCTTACCTAGACAACCTCATTTTGTTATATCTCTGATTCCAGATTTCCGAAGATATATAAATGAAAGAGAATTTGCGGTTTCAAGATAAATACATTACAAAGTACATGATTATACTGTGGGTTCGAAAACTACACAATTATATTTAATAAAAATGGCAGATCATTGCATATGATTGCAAGTATCTAATATAACAGATTAGTTTATGAGGCAATATGGAAACAGCAAATATAGTTTGGGATGATGTAATAAAAAAGAGACAAAAGGTCCTAACGATGAAGATCTGGGCGAAGTACAAAGTGTCGAGAGCGACTGTGTAGCTACAAGAGCAGGAGTTGCAGATGAAATATTGCATCTTCCAAAAAAGTCTCGTTAAAGGATATGATGGACATAATTTGATATTTAGTATATCAATGGAATACGCGAGTGAATCCTACACGAATCATAGGTGAATTGTTGTTACAATGGAGTACAGGGATAGAAGCCGTATAGAAGCAGCCATTCTTAAGGCTACTGCTAAAGATAGCAACAATAAGGGATTAAAACGTAGAGAAATAATGCATAAAGCTGCTATACCCGACGTGTACTTGAAAGCATATATGCAGCTATTACATCAAAAAGAGCTCATTGAATATGATAACCAAAAACAAGTTTTTAGAATAACGGACAAAGGCATGCATTATCTGAATTTAGACAATGAGATCAATGATCTACTTGCATAATATGAAAATTGTTGTAAGAAGAGAAGATAGCTGCTAGTTATTATATGATATTTGCCATATACTAAAACTGGTAACGCAAATGAACGATTATAATTCAACAACTAATAATAACAAGTTTCCTACAGAGACCGTTCTTTTGCTGGTAGCTGGAGGGTCTTTAGGTGCCTATGAGTGTGGAGTTTTCAAAAGTCTCGCTAAACACAACATTTGGTTTGATATCATTGCTGGCACTTCTATTGGAGCAGTTAATTCAGTATTAATTACAGACAGTCTTAGAAAAAGTAATCTGCTAAACAAGAAGAATCGAGAAATTATTAATGAAGGTATACGACACAAAATGCTTATAGAAGCAGCCAAGAGGCTGGAAGACTTTTGGTTAGCATCAGCAGACAATGCGATACCAGGATTTCTACCTTTTAAAGTTAGATCATATACTTCAGCAGCAAATACTTTTACATTAGGCCATCCCAATGCTTTAACTCCAATATGGTTTTACGTCGGAGGTCCTTTACTGAATAATGGATTTACTTCACCATATCTATATGATACTACAAGGTTCAAACAAACATTAGAAAAAACGATCCATTTTAAAAATCTAAGGCCTGGTGATAACAGTACTAATTACATCAGTAGTAACAGCAATGGTTATCGTAATAATAATAATAATAATAATAATAATAATCATGAAGCCTTCTGTCCAAGATTAATCTTAGCCTCCACCGATATTCAAAAAGCAGAGCCAGTACTTTTTGACACAGATACAATGGATATAACTTCTGAACAGCTATCTGCTTGTATAGCATATCCGTATTATGGATTAAAATGGGCAAATATGGATGGCAAGTATCTTTGGGACGGTAGCTTGCTTAGCAGCTCTCCATTGAAACCTGTTATGAGATTATCTCCATTTAAACAAAAAAGAATAATATCTATCGACACTTTTCCTAGACATCAACAAAAAATCCCAAATAATTTTGCTGAGGCATGGCATAGAGCAAGAGATATTACGTTTCTGGACAAGTCGCAAGCTGAAGTAGACGTATCTGACGATTTGAAACCAATTTTTCCTCTTTTAGAAGAAATGCATAATATTATTGTAGAAGCTTTCAATATGATAGATGACAAAAATTTAAAGAAGAGAATTGAGCAACTAGACAAAAAATATGGTTATGATGATATAATTAGAAGGCGTGGCAGAATCATAGATGATCTACTACAGATAAGGAGATATGAGGATGAAAAATCTCACCACTCGTTTTTTGAAGATTGGGATTATTCACTTCCAACGATAAAAGAGCTTATAAGACAAGGGGAACAAGATGCTGATTCTACTTTACAGCAGACCAATATAAAGACATAGGTCTGTGGAAAGGAAGATCACAAAGCAGGCATCATTCTTGTTACTATTGTGGGTACCAACTAATAGCAGTCCTAACCTTCTATTCATTAAGCTCAACATTATTGGCTAAGGATCATACTTGTATTAAATGAAATTTCATTTGCATTACCTTACTTGGGTTAATATCTCCAGTTCAGAAAATAGAGACGATTATTATTAGCTTCAACAAAGGACGACGTTTAGTATTGGAGCCACAATCAGCAAATGTAATTTAAAAAATGGTGTTTCATATCTAGTCTAGTAGGAATTTCCATCACTTCCATATCGATATCAAAATCAACATTATCATTATCATCTAACACGTTTAGCATCAATAATTTGTACGCATACTACAGTTAGAATAGTGATCAATCAAACACTTCGAAGATCGAAATGAGCTAGCAAACAAACTTATCTCTATTACATTTTTTTGCCTAATAGAATTGCTTATGTACAATATGAAAATTTGCGTTTGATCATCAACCTCAATGACCTTCTCATCTGGTTCTCTTATGACAATCTTTAGATCATTGAGTCTAAAGGTACGTACTTATCACTTGACATATACTATAAAACAGTGATGTATTATACTTGCATATAATAAACTAAATCTAAATATTCCCTTTCAAAACGTATAATAATCATAATTAGTAAAAACAATACTTCTGTGTAAATACTTAGTTTTCATTTTCCTTGTGACTAGAGTGAGCAACTGTAATAATAACAATAAT
>DATFDI010000063.1:0-2413 GCA_035252175.1 Nitrososphaeraceae archaeon | reverse complement strand
GGAAGAAAAAGAGCAGACAGAGCATATAGATATTCAAAAAGAGGTGTTAAAACCAATTACCAAAGCAAAATCCAAAGAAGACAAGGAATTACAGGAACAAGAAGTAGAATCAACAGGTGGAGGAATGGGAGCAGGTGGCGGATAATTTCAAATCATCACCTGAACTTTCTGTCTTGAGATTATATTATAATCTCAAAATATAATATAATCAGCCGTATCATTTCAATAGTTATGATGAAGAAGATCGTCTGTTGTTTGTTCATATTGGGCGAGGCTAGAGATGTTTCTGGTTTAATCTTGTCGCTGTTTTATCTTTTACAATTATTAAGCACAGAATAATGAAAACAATCTGAAAGAATTCTATCACTACTTCCAATTCACTCACTGTTAATCCCCTTGCTGGCACTGCGATAATCCACAGGATAATTAGGATCACCGTACCACCTATACCTACGTAATACCAAATGTTGCTCCATCTTTTAATGACAGGAATAATCCAGAATAGTTGAGCTAAGCCTGCGATTATAAAGAATATTGTAACGTTTGTAGGCATTTTATCAAAATACATTGGAACAAGTGCGAGATGCAGTACGCCAGCTATAAATGTGGATACAGCAGATCCATAAATTAAAATTTGATTTTTCAAATGAACCATGTGAATTATTCTATATAATATAGATGATTCTAGTTAAGAATGGTTGTTTAACTAAAATTAGCTTGATGTCATTTGTAGTACTCACTTTGGCATGATAACTTGAGAATGAGATCGTAACAGCAAATGCAAAGGTGTCATACGCTACTATGACATGATAGTATATTCCTAACTGTGTTTTACTCTGGGTCTAAATTCTAATTCTACTCCTCGTCAATTGTAGTCAAAAGTAGATGCTTCATTTGACATAATGGAGTGGCAGATCTCTTATTCTTCAATGCTGTATAGATAACATGACAATTTTCACTTACAGTCAGCTTATAAAATGTATCTATTCTGCATTCGCACTTAGAGCTGTAGGAGGAGACCAAAGCCAAGGTGCAGCTCAGAACGCAAACAACAATGGTCTTGCAGGTGTAAATGCAGCAGTCGGCGTCCAAGCTGAAGTCGGCGGATCTGCGTAAACGCTCCAACTGGCACTAGCAGCTATTAAAAGCTAGCCGCTTTTTTTCTTTCTTTTGCATGTTCTGATTCTTGTAATTACATCGATCCATACTATCTTCTCAATGCCTCTATAGGAGATAGTCGTGAAGCTTTCCATGCAGGATACAAACCTGCTATTACGCTTATAGTAAATGATAGAACCCAAACGCTAATCTCCTCCTAGAAATACAGGATCAATATGAGGTTGAGGGCCATTGTTACTACCTCCTCCACCTCCTGGACCTGCTGGTCCTCTGGTAAAACTAGACATAGTATACGCACCTCCTATTCCAGTTGTTACGCCTAACGTAGAACCTACAATACCAATAATAATAGCTTCCATCAAAAACAAGGATAAAATAAATATTTTTTGCGCTCCTATAGCTTTCATAGTTCCAATCTCAAATTGAACGCATAGGACATAGCGTATATGAGCCATGTGCTAATTACTATATTCAAAATAGACAAATACTAAGACAAAGGCTTAAAACAAAGACATTACCTCATGCAAAATCTCTAATTGAATTTGTTGAACAAATCATATACATTTCAGCGTGAGGATGAAAGATTCCTCTCAAAAAGAAATTATTGACTATGCTTTGATAAAAGCTGTACCTGCAGCTTCATAGAATATGGTCTTGCTCATAATTTTAGAAATGCTTTCCTCATCACATCAGCTTGAGAAATTCAACACATTTTTGTTCTCTTTGTAAAATCTTAGCGATTAAGAATTTAGGAAGCAAAAAAATGTTTACAAAGAAAATGCTATAAGAATTACAATTTTCTGCTTTATAGCATATTGACCATATGATCTTGAATGGTTCTAGGCCTTTTATGGACAATAATAGTAGTAATTGTTGCGATAATCATAATAATAGTACTGCTAAAGCTGGTCTTTGCGATTATAGCAATTGGCCCATACGCAGCATATGACGCGCATCAAGACGTTATGAACGGCTATAATCTACTGCGGCCTCTGACCAATACCTGATGGTCGTTGTGGTATTAGTACTATATTTTGATTTCCAGTTGTGTTACCCAACAATTTTATTGGCATTATCCTAGCC
This sequence comes from Nitrososphaeraceae archaeon, assembly GCA_035252175.1. Taxonomy (GTDB): domain Archaea; phylum Thermoproteota; class Nitrososphaeria; order Nitrososphaerales; family Nitrososphaeraceae; genus JAFAQB01. The sequence goes on along the minus strand of DATFDI010000063.1, from coordinate 211 downwards.
TGCTACTTTTTCAATTCCCGAACGTAATGTAAGCGATAAATAATATTTCCTTAAATAACGATAAAAGGACTCTATTATTGAATGCGTTTTACCATCTTTAGTCTAGAATCAATTACATTCATTTGCTCTTCTAGCAGCTTTTTGTAAGCCGTTAATTGCTTTTCTTGCGTCTCATAGTCTGATTCATGTTCTATCTCGGCCATTGTATTTT
>DATFDI010000062.1:0-10946 GCA_035252175.1 Nitrososphaeraceae archaeon | reverse complement strand
TAAAAAGGAAGGTAATGCAGATGCACCATTTAGAGTACATGTAGATGGTAAAGATGCAACATTTAGAGAAACAGACAATAATAAAACAGCAAGAACTCTATCAATTCAGTTTGGAAAGGATGCCAAAGTTATAGATATAATCGGTAGTAAGAGTACGGTACAGTGATAGTATTACATTTTTTGAAAATTATCGCAAAGTATGCATTGGTGTGAAACTTGTTTTCAACCATGGCATACCTATACTGGCACCAGGACACGTTACACTAAAGTTTCACCTATCTTTATTCAACATCCACTTTTTAATTCCTGATGTTTAGATAAGAGAAAAATCCAACAATTCTGTACATATTGTCAGTCTAACGGCATTGTCACATAATTACGTGGTAAAAATAAATTTCATGCTCATTTTCACAGCAACATTGTTATTACTATATATCAAATTGTAGTAATAGATTAGTGTATTTGTACCTTGTATTCTACACAAGATCTTAAAGATGACCACATTACTCTGAGAAGAGTAAAGAATATTCTTGAAAGGTGCTCAGATAAGCTTTATGCTAATGCAAATATTCCAATAGAAGATATAGAAATCATATCTGTAATCATAGAAGAGTTCGCGGATAAATTCCATCATGGCAAAGAAGAACAAGCTTATTTTCCACATACTAAAGGCAACGATAGATTCGAAGAAGATATACGTAAATTTCTAATTGAACATGAATTAGGCAGGAGAATTGCAATCATGCTTAGAAGAGAATTAAACGTTTGGAAGGAAAATAAAAACAAAACGATTCAAGAAGTAGAGGAAACAACAAAGCGAGCAGAAACATCAGATCCAGATAAGAAATTATTGCTAGAAAAAATGGACCTAAAAATGAAAGAACCGACAGCAAGATTCCTCAAATCGTATGCTGTATTTATAGCCGATCATACAGGAAAAGAGGATGAATTTTTTGACTTAGTACAACAAGCAAACATCCTGTCGGAAAAAAAAGACCAAATGCTAGTGAGACATTATGAGCTATGCAAAAACCAGATTGGCGGTGAGGTCAAAATTGAACAAATGATGCGACTAGTAGACTATCTAGAAAGTACGTGGTGGATGAAAGACAAGTGATAAAAGTCATACATGATTGAGAACTGATTTTAGCGTAGTTTCGGATAAACGTACTGTCCTGAATGCGCAGCAATTTTTACACCAACTATAAATATCCTTTGAGCAAATAATATCAAAGTATCTTTAAGTGATTAACTCCAAGCAATGGGACCGTTATAAGGAATGTATAAGCTATAGGCGCGTAATCCAAAAGATACTATCAAATACAACAGGAACTTGTACTCGACGGACCAATAGGTCTGCACGTATAGATATAGAGAAAATAACACGAGATTTTATGGGCTTGCTCAAGATATTCACAAGTAAATTCATAACGGTATTGAGAAGGAGGTATATGACAATTGAAATCTGGAAAAAACAATAAGTATAGTAGTATGAAGAATCTCGCTTTCGCGCTGGCTTTTATTTGTCTCCTTTTGGCTTCTGCTTTGTTTGGAGTACCATATCTGACTAAAAGTTCATCTGCTCGATCGAATGATCTTCAAATCTCACAAAAAAAATTGAAGATATGGGATATACCTAAGTTATTGAAAAGTCACAACAGCAACAACCTGCAGGATTTTAAGAATATTAACAAGAAAAGCTCTGATACAAGTAAAATCAGAATTCCAAACGCTATCGTACTACATAGCAGTAATAATAACAACAATAACAACAATAACAATGAAGTTAATATAAAGTCAGGAGTATCTGGTTTCAAAAATGATAACAACAAGAACCTGCAGGTACTAGATAGTCGTAATAATAATAATAATAATAATAATCATGAGGATACGTCAAAAGCTGCTCAACCAAAAGCTGCTCAACCAAAAGCTGCCGTTGTAGCAGCACCACCCCCTGTAGCAGCAGCTCCGGTTGCAGCTCAAGCAGTGGCAGTTCCAGTGGCAGCCTCAACTAATTCAGAATCAAATATTAAAGGACCAGTAAAATTCAGATTCGTTAATTCTTTTTGGACAGACAATACTCCTACAGGAGCAATTGCGGCTGGGGCCACCTCTGCCAATGTAACCCCATCCAATTTGGACCCTGTGGCAAAAGTCGAAGTCGGTCCAGGTGAAGGCCCCTCCACACTTGCTGTAATGTTAATCAATCAAGGCTTTTCAGACATCACTGGTATAACAGGCTCATTGGATTTTCCGTCGGGTTTCAAAGCTTTAGTTACTCCAAAAAATGTTGATTCTAGCACATCTTTAGCCAGTTATGATGGAGTCGTGAGTGCAGGACAAACGTTTTTTCTTTATTTTCCAGTAACTGTAGAGAAAAACACACGTGTGGGAACTGAGTATCATGGTTCGCTTAAAATTCGCTATTTTAAATTAACCGAGCAAACTGATAAAGAATCTAGATCCTCAACCATTACCGTACCTTTCAAGCTTAGTGGTAAAGTCATTTTAGATACTGTTTCTCCTCTATCATCATCATCTACATCCTCTATAATATTAGTTCCAGTACAAAACGTAGTTCCTGGTAGTTCTAACGCAGCGAAAATAGCTATTAGAAACGACGGGTCAGCAACGGCTACCGGTGTTGTTGTCACTGTTACTGGTATAGGTGGCAGTAATGTTGGCAGCTCAAACCCTAATAACCCGAATATAGTATCAAATACAAATCTGACGGAAAATGGTTTAAGTCAGCAAATACAGCAGTCGTCCACGTCGCCGATACCTAGCGTAAATGTAGGACCAAAAACATTTAACATAGGTACTATTCAATCAAACTCTACAGCACAGATCCAGCCTTTGGTTTTTCCGATTAACTCTGCGGGTGGAACCCTGCAGAACCTCAACCTTCAAATATCATACAACGATGCTTATGGAAATAAGAAGACTTTCAATCAGTTAGTTGGATTTCAAATCTTGCCTACTTCTCCCCAGCCCGGACTTAGTATTTCTCCATCTGCTTCTCTATCTCCTTCTGCCCTACTTTCAAATCGTCTTACAAGTGTTTCGCCACCATCATCTTCGAACGCGCTTGCAAACTTGCCGAACTCTATATCCGTCGCAGAAACTATTCCTGTTCGTTCGTCTGTTGAAAACCATACTCAGAAGAATAATAGCACTACTAGTAAGAATGATGCTACAGATCCTCCTTTACCTTCACCACAGCTTATTCAATTAACTGCAGGAAAAGTTCAAGACCTAAACTTTACTATTAATAGCAATAATCTTGGGAATAGTCAAAACTCTATAACAAGTCTGGCAGTATCTTTGGCGTCACAATCTTCTTCAGTTAGAATTCTGGGGAATTCACAATGGAATATACAGACTATAGGACCACAATCCAAGCAGACGTTGTCTACCAAGGTATTTGCCTCTGCTTCCCTCATTGATACACCTGTATTTTTTACTGTGGCTGCTCAATACATACAGAATGGCCAGCAATTAAAGACAGAATCTTTTAACTTGGGTGCAATTGTTGTAGGAGATATAAAGATAGATGCAAACAACGTCGGCCTAAATTACGTTGGGAATACCCCAAATCTGGTTGGAAGCCTTTTGAATGAAGGCAATACTGCCGCATCGTTTACTAGTATAGAGATGTTGAATTCTTCGTCATCCTATGGTTCGTCGACCTTGAATGGAGACAGTCGTATTACATTCGAACCACTTTCCTCCCAATATTTAGGAAATCTACCCGCTAATTCTCCCACAGCATTTAGTATTCCGCTCCTGATTAAATTTCCTCGGTCTGAACAAAGTACAAGTAACATGAAACCAATAACATCTCAATCGTCATCTACAGCATTTTCTTATCCAGTTTCGCTCAAAATTACATATACAGACGATCTGAAGAATACTCATCAGTTAATTCTAAACAAGAGTATAGAGGTAGAACCGTCACAATACCAAGAGGCAGTACTAACACCAGAGAGAGGAGGCAGTACAATGGACCAGCGAGTGCAGCAGCCACAATTGCCAACAGTAATAAACGGATTTGTAGACTCATATTGGGCAGATAATACTGCGATAAGCAGCGCTAACAACGGCAACACATCATCTACATCTAATGGCGGTGGCAGTCCATCATTTCCAGTTGCACCTCAAAAAGAGGTGGGGCCTGGCGAAGGTCCATCTATTCTTGCAGTAGTTTTAAGCAATACAGGTTTTACTGATATTAACGGTATAATTGGCTATCTTAAACTGCCATCCGGTTTCAGTGCTACAGCGATTAGCGGAGCTACAGATAGTCAGTCGAACGTGAATCCATATACACTTCAACAACAACCATCTATTGCAAGCTTCAATAATGTCGTCAAAGCAGGTCAAACCTATACACTTTATTTCAAAGTCAAGATATTAAATACTGCAAGTGTAGGAGAGCACTCTGCACTTCTCAGAATTAATTATTTCAACGTACCTGAAGTCCAACCAGGACAATACAGAGAACAGACCATTACAGTGCCTTTCACGTTACCTGGCAAAGTCATTCTAGACACCGTATCTAAGACAAACGATCTAGCTCCAGGAGTTTCTAATCCGACCAAGATAGTTCTAAGGAACAAAGGAACTGCTGATGCTCATAGTGTGGTTGTCACCGTTACTGGTGTAGGTGGCAATATTATTAGCAGCAGCAACAGTGATACCACGGGACTTCTAAATAACAATAATTTAGGTAACACCAGCACCGCAGAACAGCAACAGCTTTCTTCATCTTCTTCATCACCAACGTCATCTTCTTCGATTCCGACCGTAAATCTTGGTGCTAGAACGTATGATGTTGGAACTTTGCCTGTTAATGGAACTGCCGAAATTAATCCCGTTATTTATCCATCTTATTCAGCTGGCGGAACCTTGCAGAATCTTAACCTCGAAATCACATATACCGATGCAAACGGTGATACAAAAACCAATGATGTATCAGTCGGACTTCGCATATTGCCTACTCCACCTGAAGCTGGCTTAACTATTGGGCCTTCGCAACCGACAGGTCCGACATCATCTAATACACCTAGCAATGCCAACCAGAATAGCAATGGTAGGGGCAGCGGAAGCAGCGGCCCTTTGACAGCGAACCCATCATCTTCTAAAGGTAATGCCGGCTTGAGTATTAACCCATCTGCAGCATATTATAATGACAAACCAGCACATAACATCTATTCTGATATTGTATATAGCTCTGACGATAATGAGAGAAACAGTCCTAAGTACCTTGCATCTATTGATGATGGAATTACTCCCACAAGTAATTTTTATCGCGTCGCTGGTAGTATTGTAAGCAATAACAATAACAGTAACAATAATTCTATAATCCTTGTGGCAGGTAAGATAGACAACCTAAACTTTACTATAACCAATAATAATGATACGCCGATAACAAATGCAGTCGTCACACTTACTCCCCAAACCAGCTCATTGCAGATACTAGGATATTCTGAGTGGACTTTGCAGTCGCTTGCCCCACATACTAACGAAGAGTTTAGAACCCAAGTCTTCGCATCCACATCTCTGATTGGCTCTCCAGTAGCGTTTTTAGTAACGGTTCAATACATATCAAATGCACAATCTAAAACAGGATCTTTTAGCCTCGGTGCGAATATAGTTGGTGACATAAAGATTACCATAAACGATGTTGCAGTCAACTATATTGGCGGTGTGCCCAATCTCGTTGGAAGTCTATTGAATCAGGGTAATACACAAGCATTATTTACCACTATTGAGCTTGTTAGGAACCCCTTTCCATCTACATCACCATCACATTTATCAATCAGCCAAGGCTCAACCAAGGCCGGCCCAAGCCCTAGCTCACATTCATCACGTTCATTGTCGTCACCAAACTCGCTTCCTCCCCCACAATATCTCGGCGATCTTGACGCTGATTCTCCTCTGCCGTTTAGCATACCCGTAGATTCGGTTCTGAATAACAGCACCTCACCTGGCGTTTATCCTGTTTCGTTCAAAGTCACTTATAGCGACGATTTGAGAAATAGCCATGAAGTGGTAATTAATAAATCATTAACGTTTAAACCTCCACAGCGGCATATAACCAATGAAGGCTCTGGTTTCCTGGGACTATTTGGCGGCGGAAGCTCAACTAGGTCCGGAGCAGGACAGCAGCCTTCCATGCTTGGCATCAGGTTACCTATGCTCATCATTATTATTGCTGTTATAATTGCAATTGCCATTTTTTTTATTTTACGCAGGAAAAGAAGAGAGCGAAAACCGATATACGAAAAATCAGATAGCGACATTGAAAGGTTCATAGATGATCCTAAACTATTCGACAAAAACAAGGATACACATCTTGATTAGATATTCTTAAAATAGTCCAGTTAATTAAGACATACTGATTCAATAGCAGCTCGTTATACAGCTTTTCAGCTGTAAGAGAACAGCTCGCCAAGTTATTGTAAATTTACCTCTTCTAATATGCGGCCATCATCTATATATATTGAATATGACATTTATTAACTTGTAACATTTTACTTGAAAGAAGATAGTAATGAGTTTGTAAATTCAGCTATTAAACAAAGTTCATCTGAAGTCGACATGGTTAACGATCGCCAAGTAAAATTGCCCAGTAGTTCTATTGCGCTTGAGGTCAAGAACATCTCAAAAATATACAATTCATCTGTGAACAAAGTCATGCCACTTAGAAATATTTCCTTTACGGTAAACAAAGCTGAATTCGTATCGATAGTGGGTCCATCAGGAAGTGGAAAGACTACTTTGCTAAACATTCTCGGCGCACTGGACAGGCCAACTAATGGTAAGGTATTCATAGATGGAATAGACATCTTCAGACTGAAAGATTCCCAGATCGCCACTATGAGAACAGTACAAATCGGATTTATTTTTCAATCTTACAATCTAATAAGCAGAACAACCGTACAAAAAAATGTTGAACTTCCTGGAATAATTGCAGGAATGAAAAGTACAGACAGAAAGCGCCGCGCGTTGAAGTTACTAGATTTCCTAGGAATCAAAGACAAAGCCAAATTCAAAACGTCAGAATTGAGTGGAGGACAACAGCAAAGAGTGGCAATAGCGAGGTCCCTGATTAATAATCCAACTATAATCCTTGCAGACGAGCCAACTGGAAACTTGGACACTAAGACAGGACAAGAAGTCTTCGATTTGCTTAAATTGCTTTCACACAAATTTAGAAGAACCATTATAATGGTCACACATAACCCAGAACTTGCAGATGCTACAGACAGATCCATACATATACGAGATGGAATTATCGAAAAGGATATTCTTAATAGATGAGTGTAATTAATCTTGGGATGGATTAATTCAGTTTTACGTAGAGCAAATTTTCATGCTGGAATTAGGATTAAATATCAATATGTCCATTACTATATTGTTACCACTTATTCAATGGTGTTGAAGAATAGTGAATATTAAAGAAATTTTCTATTTAGCATTTGGTGCACTCTGGGATAGAAAGGCAAGATCCGCTTTAACAATAGTAATGGTACTTGTAGGAAGTGGTTTGATGGTTGCGCTCAATGGCATTAGTGCAGGTCAAAGTGAATTTGTAAATAAGCAACTAAATATGCTAGCTCCTAACGTACTTTTTGTAAGTTCTGGCCAACGCTCATTTCGGGGACCTGATGTAGGTACAGCTTCGATTATTATAAATTCTGCAGTAGTATCGAGGATATCCTCGCTTCCGTTTGTTCAAGAAGTAGTACCTAGCTATCAAGGTCAGGCATCTTTGGAATCACAGGGTAACTTTGTAAATTCTCAGATAATGGCAATGGATCCGACGAAAATTTACTTGATCACTCCAAATCTTCAAATGGTAGATGGTTCCACAATAAAGCCTAACGATCCTTCTGCAATAGTTGTCGGAGATAGTGTTGCTAATCCTCCTGGCATGAACACGCAATTTTTAAGTTTGGGTCAGATCGTCAAAGCAACATATTCTTCTATAGATCCTACTACCGGAAAACAAATTACTCAGTCAAAGAGTTTCATTGTGAGTGCTGTTTTACAGCCAACAGGAAATAATCAAATAGACAGAGCTGTGATAATAGATAGAAATACTGGCAACACACTATTCCATAAATCTGGCAAATATGATAATTTGGTTGTACTAGCTCAGTCACCTGCACTTGTAGATACCGTACAAAAAGAAATTCAAAGCCTGTATGGTACTAATATTGGCATTATTACACCCAAAGCCATTTTACAAACCCGACAGCAATTCTTAAATGGAAACAGCTCGTTCATTCAAAGCGTTGCATTCATTGCATTGCTAGTTGGTGCTGTAGGAATTATAACTACCCTTTATACTTCCGTTAACGAGAGGATTTTCGAAATCGGAACGATGAAAGCTATTGGTGCACAAAAATCTTTTATTTTGTCATTGTTTTTGATGGAGGCAATTATTATTGGTATTGTAGGATCGACTTTAGGCATAACGACAGGAATAGGAGGAGCATATGCTATGTCTACTTTCACAAGGGCACCAGGAGGACCTGGAGGTGGCCCTCCTGGGGGAAACAATGCCCCTCAACCTCATATCGATCCTATTTTTAGAACGTTGGATCTGTTTAATGTTTGGATACTCTCATTTATTATTAGTGCGATCGCTGGGCTATACCCTGCATGGAAGGCGTCTCGGTTATCTCCTATATTGGCATTGAGGAGGTAAAAAGAATAAGTATGCTTGAGTTCTATCTTCATAGCTTCATATGATATGAAGAGAAACCAAAGTTTGCTAGTTTAGTTTTTTGATGAAACGAGTAGGTATATGTATAATCCTTGGCAGTCAGATAGGAGACTTGTTATTAAATAGTCCTGCTGGTGTATGAGGCTCTGATTACTATTCTAATATTGTGTGTTCACTCAGTTACAGGCAGGAAGTTATCTCGAGCACGGCAGTTAAAAGCAATTTATAAAGCAATTATCAACACCAAACCTAAAATATTATAATAGCATATTACGCTACGAAACCGATTGTCTAGACAATTATATTTGATCCCAATCTTGGTATTAGCCTCAATCATAGCTTTACAGCTTTCTGTAAATTCTGCCTTTAATAGTAGCAACCTTTTAGCTTTAAAGCAGACAATTTCTGCAGCATATGCACAAGGCTCTGCAAACAAGATTGATAAAAGTATTGAGAGTTTTGGTGATCCTATCAATATTAGCAATAATCCGAGAGATTCAGTATATTCACAGGTAGCCACCTATAAGAATAATACATATGTGGTATGGGAAGAAGAGACTGCCTCAGATACTACGACTATAACTGATAATGGGGAATCGTCTAGTCAGGGCTCTGCAAATTATGACATTTTCTTCAAGAAGAGCACAGACGGAGGATTAACTTTTAGTAAACCTATCAACATCAGCGACAATACAGGTTTTTCAGAGCATCCTCAAATTGCAGTATCTGGGAACAATGTATACTTAGTTTGGACCGACGATACCTCACGTAACAAACAAATATTATTTAGAATGAGCACTGACGAAGGAACTAGCTTTGGTAAGACTATCATACTAAGCGATGACCTCGGTGAATCATATAACCAGGAAATATCTGCATACGGAAATAATGTGTATATAGTATGGGAAAACAAAAATGGCTATGCTAACCATGTTAGAGATACTAGTAGTACTGATATAATCGGTATTAATAATAGTATTGGCAGTGAGTCACATGCTGGAGATATAGATTCGATCAGAGACTTTGATAGAATATTATTTAAGGCAAGCACAGACGGAGGAAATTCTTTCAAAAGTGAAAAAATCATAACAACTCGCATCGGCGAGGTTGTACAAATGTATCCCAAAATAGCTGCCTCTGGAAATGATGTTTATCTGACGTGGAGTCTAGGGATGCCTACTTCTAGAGAGCAAGATACAATTAGCGATTTTCAGATAAATGGCATAGACCGAGAGCAGGGAATCTTCTTTACAAAAAGCTATGATAACGGAGAGAGTTTTACCAACATAGTGAGAGTAAACAGCAGGGCCAGTCATGCTGGAGAATCACAAATAGCAGCCTCTGGAAATAACGTGTATATTGTATGGAGTGGAAACTCTGACAACCTGATACCTAATGATCTTTTCTTTACAAAAAGTACAGATAATGGAAATAAGTTTACAACTGAGAGTTCGCTTAGCAAAAAAAACTCGCTGAATGCTGAAATAGCAGTAAATGGGAATAATGTGTATATAATCTGGCAAGATTTTCTAAGACCCAATAATCAGGAGATCCTATTTAAAAAGAGCACGGATGGTGGAGAGACTTTTGCAGATACATCAACAAACATAAGTAATAATAAAGGCACCTCAGAATGCCCTTCGATATCAATATCTGGAAATGTTATATACGCGCTGTGGGAGGACGATACGCCTGGAAACCATGAAATATATTTTGCTAGAAGTAATAATGATATATTAGTACGTTAAGGTTCTCAGTTAAGGATCTCAGCGAATGTTTGCTCTGACAATATATAGAGAATATAAAATTTGATTATGCAGTCTTTTGATTTGTAAGTGCTAGGTAGTGGGAAGAAAAAGAAGCTGATACCACCTACTGTGTGGCTTTCTTTAAGAATTCCAAAGTCTTTTGCCAGGCATCTATGGTTTCATTTGGAGCATAGTTAGCTCCAGAAGGATTTGCAAACGCATGTCCTAATCCTTTGTATATGTGTATTTCATTTGGTATACCAATACTATCTAATGCTGCTTTGAATTGCTGTATATTAGATAATGGAATAGCTTGGTCCTTATCTCCAAATATTCCAAGTACAGGCCATTTTATATTTGAGAGTTGTTGTTTATCTGTTACCAATGGAGTTCCATAGTATAATATAGTTGCAACCAGTGGATGCTGTTGACTATGCAATGCTAACTGCAGAGCCTGTCCT
>DATFDI010000061.1:0-11718 GCA_035252175.1 Nitrososphaeraceae archaeon | reverse complement strand
AATAACCTAAATTGCATATATGCATCCTGTCTATTATCAGTAGTTAAAATCGGTGGATTAACCTTGATAAAAAGACTTGCCTTCCTATTTCCTACACTTGCAGGAGGTAGATTTTCTTGGGTTAAACCATCTGCATATGCTCTTCTGAAGATATCATACCTTCCAATAGTGGGGAGCAGCAGCTGAAAAACAAGCACTACCGCAAAACAAGATATTAAAACATTCCTGATTAGCATTGTGCAGTATAAGTCGTACTCTTTTTCTGTTATTTATTTCTTAATATCTCCAATGGTATAAATTAATCGACCAAATCAAAATAATACTGATGCCGTCAAAATACAGGTCGGACCGTATTATTACTCTCACTAGTGTTCTAGCTATCCTACTATGGTTAACATTTTTCGTTCTGCAATCTACACAACATGTCTCAGCACTAGTTAGATATGTGTTATCGCTTCCTCTTCCCAGTTTTTCCACATCATCCTTATTTTCGATCGACAGAGTTGCGAATGCTTCAAATGATCATAACATGATCTCTTCGTCTTCTTCTATGAAGAACCCTACTAATGTTGAGGGGACTCTTACTATTGTGACTATTAGTAATAACGGTTCCTTCCTGCCAGATGCGACATATTCTATTTCTCCTTATCCTGCTAGTAGCAGGATAGCAAACTTTACCATAAAAGATAACGGACCAAATGATACAAACAAGGCAACAAGAGGAATTATCTCAGTTCCTAGGTTACATTACGGCAGCTATTTAGTGACAGAATTAATGGCACCGCCAGGTTATGTAAAAGACAATGTGTCTAAGATTATTCAAATCGGTGCAAATCAAAGCTCTGCAAGTGCAACATTTACCAGCGATGTGCGAAATCAAGACCAGCAGAAGAATAGTTCACAAATTAAAAGCATTACATACACAGCAAAATTCGAATGCGGATCAATAATTGGAAATGAGGGTCCGCTTAGGCCTGGTCATTACGATACTGACATCAGTATTTTCAATAGGCAAGAATATCCGGTAAATATTTTACTGAACGGGGTAATGAATGGAGGCGGAAATACCAATGCAATAGTGAAGACCCTACAACCACAAGCATCTATTGGCATAGTGTGTAACGATATACGTCAATTTTTTGGTATAGGAAACAACTCAAAACAATTGATAGAAGGCTTTGTAATTGTACGTCTTGACTTAAATGCAGGAGTTGTAGGGTCTCTTTCGTCTAGCGGAGGCACAGTGATACCATCTTCACCCGTAACAGTTGATGATCTTAATAATTTTCTAGATGTACAGGTATTTTACACTGCAAACGCCCTAGAGTTCTTACCTCGTGAGACTTTGGTAAAGAACGTAGTGTTTTCGATACTTAATGACACATCATCCAAAATTCCTAGAGGATTGTTAAATAAGCCACTGGATATAACAGTGCAGTCAGAACTGAATGAAATATCGGATCCTGAATCTAAAGTGAGGGACGTATTGTCTGGGAAGTATGGCTTGTCAGGTGATGACCTTACTGGATTGCATATAAGGATCATAGATGTGAATATAGGTGTAGCCGCCATGATAGACGATCACGCCATTTCTTCATCAGTTGTAAGACCACAGGCTAGCTCTTGACTTGCCTCTTGATTTAGTCGATCCGATGACATTCGCGATGTCTTGACGGGATTGTTTGCAAACGGATCGGTAGCCCAAATATCTAACACCAACAACCTTCACATACAAGCAGGTCCATCGAACACAATCAAGAACATTGTATCACCGTTAATTACTCTAACATCATGTTAGATACAATGTCTGAGTTAATAGAAACAAGATCAAACATTCTCTCAGACATGTGGGAATGAGCCGCCAAGCTTCAGAATTTTAGCAATAGACATTTCGTTCAAATGGATCTTTCATGACCTAAAGCAGCATTTGGAAGGTATATAATAAAGATGATCTTGTTAGAACTTCTAATTTTCTCTCACAGACAGGTGAAAAAATTTTTAACAAAGTTAGAGCTCGAAATTAAGTTCGCATCTTATAAGTCCAGTATTGTAATTGGCTACCCTTGAACGGTGACATGAAGCTAAAATACAAAATCAACTACACCCGTGTAAGATATAATAACAAAACAGGAATGTATGAAACCGGATCACAGACCTTCGCCAGATACGACGAAGCCAAAGAGAATAGGTGGACTTGTGAAAAGTGTTTTAACCGATTTGCTACGTTGAGAAAATTAAAACAACACAAGATAGATAATCACGCCTATTAAGGTTCTTATTAGCGATTGCTTTGCGGGCTATAATTGCACTTAGTGAGTACCTTGTCTAGACCGCAAATTTCAAGCATTTATTACATTCTTCTAACTATTATGCTTATAAAACCGGTAGAAGACTATCGTAGAAAAGTTTTTAATAGTCAAATCTTATTCAATTTTTTCGATGAACAAGGTCGTTACCGTAGGCGTAGTGATGGGTGTTCTTCTTGCAGGGCTTATTTTTAGTCCTATTTTATTAGGAAAGAATCCACAGCAAGCACAAGCACAAGCACAACCGTCTACAGGCAAAACTAAAAAGGTTCTGTTAGTAGCAAGTGAAAAAGAGGTACAGGTAGCCCCAGATAACGCACTTCATCCGGGTGGTGTAAAATACAATGCCATGGTATTCAATGGTACCATTCCGGGTCCGGTCATTGCAATTGATCAGGGAGATACATTGCAAATTACATTGAGGAATGATGGTAAACTGGTCCACAGTATGGACTTTCATGCAGGATTTGGCGCTGACAAGGCAAATTCGGGTCCAGTAAAACCAGGTGAATCAAAGACATGGGAATTACAGGGTGTATATCCAGGCGCATTCTTCTATCACTGCAGTGCGGATGCACTTAATGGGATTTGGGAGCACATTGCTAATGGTATGTATGGTGGCATTGTAATACATCCAACAAACGAGAAGCCGGCAAAGGAATTCTATGTGGGCTTCAGTGAAATTTACAATACCAAGGACCAAGGATTATTCAAAGCTGTTAATGGTACAGGATCGTTTGATATATCCAAATTCGTGGCTGACAACTCAGATTTGGAGTTAACCAATGGTATGGCATTCAAATACGTACCAGCAATTGGCCAAGTTGTCAAGCTTGAGCTTAACAAGAATGCAGAAGTCTTCAAAGTCAAGCCTGGCGAACTGACGAGATGGTATATTGTCAACGGAGGTCCCAATGATTTCCTTTCATGGCACTTTATAGGAGGAATACTGACTGTGCGTGATGGTACCAGTGCGGATGGTACTGACTTCGGTACTATAGACAAAAATGATGAGACATGGACCGTTCCACCAGGATCAGCGTCAGTCTTCGAGTCGGTGTTTCCATCACCTGGTCTCTACGTGGGTGTAACCCATTCGTTGGTAGGTGCCTTGAAAGGCGGAGCAATTGCAATATTGGCAGCCGACAATTCAACTGCTACTGACCATCCTGCTGGCACAATGGTTCCACCAAAAGGCAGTGAGTCAGCAGCTCTACCAGCTACCGCGGCGGCTAACATGACGTCTGCTAACCAGACATCAGGAGCTGGTGCCAGCAACCAAACAGCATCTGGCAGTCAAGGGGCTAGTAGCAACGAAACAGGTACAAGTGGTTCGGCAACCGGCGTACCCGGCATGTGATACCAAAGTAGCTCAGCTGCGAAGCAACCGATATCATAAATAGAATGAGCCGAAGGCGCACAAGTCGCAATTGTCTTCGGCAACTATAACTAAGACTAAGTCGCTCCGAAATGACTAGTCTTCTTTATTTTTATTTATATACATAGACTCCAAGTTGTGAAGCGTTCGTTTCAATGTTTGGTTTACTAACAATTTTTTGTCGCTATTTCTTTGACTGAACAGCTGAAGATACACAGGAAATAAACTCGTGTGTTTTTGTAACATATGCAATGCACGTTACATTATGATATCAACTAAAAAAAGGCTAGCTGATCTTAATAAGAGACTTATCGTTAATAATCTCGTAAGTTGTTACTCCTTGTTGTTATATTCTCCTCGTTAGCAATTTCGGGCAGAAAGTCTTCTTATGAGATTCCTATGTATATCGTTTTTTGGCTATTGTGTATCCTTTACAGCATTCATGTAAGGCTGCCATACTTGATTTTCAAAGTAAGATGATATTAATAGTTTGACCTTTTGTATTGACCATATAATCATATTTCTTCCTTGATTGGAAATAGGTATGAAGAGCAGACATGTCATATCTTCCACGTCTGTTAAATCTATAGTATTTCGTTAGTACACAGTTTTATTTGATATTGGTACTCCAATAGTTTTTGTGGTTAAAAATTTTATCTCACGAATAATGCGATGATAAGTATGTTCTCGACGTTATCAAACAAATAAGAAAAGGGCAATGCTATCTGATGCTATCTGATGTATATAATGGATATAATATTGTTCTAGGTTAAATTAGTTAAAATTAGGATTAAAGTTCTGGAATCTTTCAAAGAGTGACGACGATGAAAGTACAACTTGGAAAAAAGTTCTCAATACTCTTTATTTAGAATGTCATCCTAGCAGAAGCAGAAGATTTCGTTACGCAGACATAATTGACCCCAACTTAATCCAATTAGGCCTAATTGGGCTAAGCATGAAATCACGTCCACAAGGAGAGGAATCCTCCTTGCATTAATAGTTTAAATTCTAGTGCAGATTCTAGAGAACGTTTATGGCTGCTTAGTTAATTTGGTCTGTAACAAGTAAACGAGGATTAGTTGGCAAGTAATATTTTCTATTCAAGCCTGTTTAGAAAATGCAAAGATAAAGGCGTTTTTTGATAAATTACACACTACATAATAAATAACACAAGTAAAGATATCATAAGCATTTGAATCGATTTGGACGTCCAATAAATTTTGTCTTTTTTAATAATGAACCTATCTTTACAAATATATTGATTGAAACCATTGAGGATCTGAAATCAAGATTATTGTGAAAACTGCCAAATCAAGCAAAATATAAGACTGCATTATTTGGAGTTAATATCTTCCATCTAATTAATTAACATAACTTTTGTGGTTGTGCTAACCTTCGTTAACATTAGTCATCAAAGATAAAGGATGTTGGGTCTCTAACTTCTGACTCCTCTAATCTGGACGTTATGACTCTCTGGTGGCACAAAGAAATTTATGAAGACGGTTTTCCCATTCATTTTGACTGATGCTTCTTTATTCAAAGTTCCATCCATCATAACAGTTACAGATTGAGTTTCCGAAGTCTGCGGTATTTTTAGATTTAATGGTCCACCATTACTGCTATAGTATGTTATCGCAAAGTTAATGCTGTCAGTGGCATTATCATACTTCAAGTCACTTACTCGGGCGAGAGCACGTAAATCATATGGGAGAAATTGACCTTTTCCTACTGAAAGGGTAGTTATTGGAGCGTCCAGATCGAGGCCAGCACAACTGTAGTAGAATACATCCGACTTCATAGCTGCATCAGGTTTTGCAATAAATGCGATTTGTTGACCAGGTTTTATGATGGGAATTACATTGCTTCTAACGGAATCGATCTGTGTACCATTACGGCCATGTGCTGAGGCGTATACACTAACATCATGTAGATCAAATGAACCTATGTTTTTAGCCGTCCCTACCAATGCTGCATCTTTCCCAACTGGCATATTAGAGTAATTAAGCGATATAACATTCCAATTTGGTACTGAAATTTTATTTACGTCGACAATGAATGCTTTGCCTTTAACTACCTGTTCGGGTGAAATTACAAATTTAAATGGGGCACCTGTAAAAGGATATATGATTTTACCATAAATTGGTTGTTTGATAAAAGATGTAGTGGGAGAATTTGAACTATCGACATTTGTTACGGCTGTGTTTAATCCGACTGTCACCCTTACTGGAAATGTGCCAAGGTTATTAACTACGCCTACAACATTGAGATTACCGTGTGAATCGACAAGGATTCGCTGATCAGTCATCTTTATGGAACTATCATTAAATGCAAGGACAGGAGTAGAGAAAGAAATCGTTGACCCTATCGCTGGAAGAGAAATTGCTATCACGACAATGAAGGTCATGACCGTGACTATATTTCTAACTCCCCTAGAGCACTCTTTATGAAATCCGCATAACTTCATAGTATTTCTACAGCGGTATTTCTTATTTAATTCATTCCCAACATAATAAATAACCCCTTCCATACAACGGAACTGTAATGATAATTATATTTTTCAAAGCCTATTTTCTTCCTATAATAAGACTATTCTAAGAATGATCTGTAATCTTTATAATTGTATTAAACCGCGTATGATCAATAAGATGAGACTAAGTAATATATCTATAGCTTATAAGAATCATCTAAAAGCGAGACTCGACTTGCCAATTCAACTGTCACTTCTTGTTATATCCGTGCTAGTGGTATGCTCATTATTGTTGCTATCATTCGCACTACCTCACAGTGCATTAGCGCAGATCCAATCACAATTACAGCAACTTCAACCAGACATAAAAGCATCCAACATCTATCAAACACAAACCATTGTCCTAGGAAAGAATATCAAAAACCTAGTAATATTAATTCCAAATGAAGGACATGAAGATCCAGCACAGCCAAAAGGAATGAGAGTCATCAATCAGCCATATATTCCACAAAATGCTGTAGTAAACACTGGCACTACTGTAACATGGTTAAATGGAGATGCAGGTCATCGCCATGCTATAACGATTCTAGATAACAACACAAAAAGCGTTGTGTTCAACACTGGTAGGTTTGACAACTTTAATGCCTCAAAACCATTTACATTTAGTAGTGCTGGTACATTTGCTTATACAGGACCAAGCTTTGATAGAGCATTTCCTAATTATAAAATGAATGGATCAATCACCGTAGTAAACCAACCGCTTGATACTATTTTTAACTCCACCGTGACTAATACCGCTGCTTCTTCCTCCTCCTCATCAACTTCATCGTCAAGTGCCAATAATAATCCTGACACAGTACTTACGCTTATGGTACCATCAAGTCTGCTGGGTAAGACCATTTCAGGCTTAAAGAATCAAGGTTTTACAATTGATAATCAGTATCCATTTTTGAGTCTGCGTGGAGGTGGTTCGCAGTCTGGTGGAGAAAAACAACAGGTGTTGTTAGTATTGACAAGCTCTGGAAAGAACCTTAATCAAGTAACATCCGCATTGGCGCAAGTTGCATCTACACTACCATATAAATAGGCAAGTAGATGATTATTCAATCTTGAGCTGACATAAATGTTGGGCCAGGGTATAGGCAAGTAAATAGCGGATTTGATTCAGCTCGATAGATTTAATGGTACAAACAATCTGCTTTAGTCTGAAAAAGTGAGATAACTCCATATAGCAAAAAACTCACTATTTTTGTGTTGGAATATCGCATTTTTTTTTCTGTTCTGATACCTGTTGCACTGATAATTAATATTCTTGTCATAGCAAATAGCACATCGGTTGATACTTTCAACAATAGCTATCGGTCCTATCGCGATTATTCTTTGATCTCAAGGGATATAGCTGCATTGGCTCAAACCCCCGATAACTACAAATCACAAGAATGGATAGATCAAGAAAGCAATGTAAAAATACTATTTAGCTATGATCCACAAAGTCCTGTAATTGGTAAGGCTACGAAACTTATGTTTGAAATACAGGATTTGCGTACTGGAGCAAAAATCAAAGAAGGATTAGATGCAAGGCTTATCATAACAAATGGGCGTAACATCCTTAAAATTATTAAATCAGCTTTTACCGAGGGAAACTTCTCGATAAACTACGCATTCACGGATGCAGGTACTTATCAAGTAATATCGAAGCTAGATTCAAAAAATTATTCAGAGCTTGCTTCATTTAATGTCTTTGTCCCTACTGGGGCCTCAAATGTCTCTAGAACTTTTGTTAGTTTGATGCTCTACTACGTTATTCCTGCTACCTCTTCTGCTGCTGGAATTGTTATGTATTTATCCCATAAGAAGAAGATTTAATATTGGACTTCAACCATTATCCAGCAAATGCTTGTTTATTTGTAATTTCTAGATTTTCCTACGTATTCAGAATCACCTTTTGATCTCCGGTAAATTTTGTTATGGCAAACATCGGACTCTGAAACAGCTACCAGTCAAAATAATAAAATATCTGACATCAGCACAATATCTCTCTGATGATTTTCACTAGCGCAGCAGATGTAATCCCTACCTTAATAGCTATTACTACCTATTCTATCATTAGTATTGCAGCCGCGTTTATTCTCTTTCTTCTAATACCCTCGTCGGCTTACTTACATCTAGTCTATGGTGATGGTTTATTTCAAGATCAGATATCAGCTTCAGTAGGAGAAAGGAAAGTTGGATTATTTATTAAAATGACGCCTCCGGTAATTACAACGGAGACCCTGAAAAAAGGGCAAAAGCCAACGATTGAATTTAGGGTATTCAACTCGAATAACAATGGTACATATTTTCATGTGACGTACCAAATTATCATACAGAAAGACAAAGAGACATTGCTTAATGAATGGTTTCACCACCATTACGGAGATCTGAAGTTAGAGATAATTCCTAAGAATAGTACGATTACAAAGATATATGCTCAAAAAGACCCAGTCTTGGACATATATACAGGTACGTCGGAAACACCGGTTTTGATAGAAGGGCCAATTTTTTTGGATGGAGGTTTATATCACTTCAAGGTGAAAATAGCTACACTAGATGAGGACACTCAGATTTTACCCGATAATCAACAAGTTCTATATCAAGATTCACTCAGTGTGGGTGACATCGAAAATAAAACAATATCTATTAGAAATAAACCGATTCCAGTTGATATTATATCATACTACGATAAGATAAATAATTTCTGGTTTGATAATAAATCAATGCAGATCCGTTTTGACATGCCTTTTGATTGGGATACCAATAGGCTTAATAAAACAAATATTTTTGTACATCAAGAGATCACTATTCCCACGTCAAACGACTTTTCTTCTAATAGGTCCTATGCTGCAACAATAAATGGAATAGACATTTCAAAAAATGTAATGCTAGATAACAGCAACCCTAACAAAGATATAATTCATATAATGTTATCAAAGAGCCAGATTCTTCAGGCTGCTGACGAGCTTACAAAAAACCGACATACAGATTCAGATTTAATCAGATTCGTATTAATGCCACGTAATAATGGTAACAAAGATATGCAAAATCAAATGATGTCGCATGCTTCTATGGCGCCTATGTCAATGGGATCTGGTTAAGTAGGCCACATATTGTCAATTTAGATCCATGGATTTTATATCAACGTAATACCAACAACGATTCTACCTTATAGAAGTATTTGATTCGCAATATTTTATCTAACCCAGATAATGATATTGACAATCCGTGATATAAAAAAAGCATACTTAACATAAGAAATAAAGCATATTATGCTTGTCGAAAATACAGTATGTTATGATGGTTTATCTTATTACAGATAACATATCAATTCTGAAGAACTACAAATATTGTGACGGCCGCTGAGTCGCCCCTATACAGGTCCGTTAACACTTGATGTCTTTTGACAGAAAATTATAGCGAGGCAACATGTGCTCCATGATAGGCGCAAAAATAGTCTATACCTGTAATTAAAGAATAATAAGTTTGAGTACGCTTTATCCTACGGCCGACATATGAGAATGCTTTTTGTAGAAGTCTAGAGCACATAGAATCAAATTTATTTGTTGAAAATAGCAGTACATCCTTAGTATATAAATATTCCCTTCCAAGTATAGTCCACTCATCTTCTAATATGCACCTTAAAGAGGTCATATGCCCAAAAAATTCCACGCACGGAAATAAAATATCTCGTTTGCAATTTTTGAGACTGTTAGGACTGGAGACTATATATTTGTCTTATCGGGCCTGATTTGCTAACAATTTATTAGGAAATTCCTCAGCTTCGACCGAAGTAGCAACTGGAGGAGGTCTTACATGGTTGTCGGACGTTTACTACCTTCAGAGTCACCAATATAATACTGTCAAACATGATTATCAGCACAACATTTGTGAAAGAAGCAATTAAAATAAGCTGTGACCGTTAGGTTTAACCATAAATCGGATCTCGAAAATCTAGAAGAAGAAATATATCCTCAAATTCTCTATTCGTTACGTCATTAAATGAGATATAGCAATAAGTATAATTGTATTGGGATACGACCTTTGAAAGCTATACAGTCATTTGCTATATACTTTATAATTTGGGCGTTAACAATTGCAGTATTAGTCACAATAGTTGATGTGCAAGATAATAATTATGTTTTATTGCTTTCAACGGGAAAAGCAAAAACAATCCAACCTGCAGCTGCCTTTTCTCCTGCGTATTTTCAGTCCATTTCTGTTTTTAGCACTACTCCGTCTATTACAAAGGTTCAATTGCCTGGCATTATTCCCGATAACAATAACCATTCTCCGCTAGCGAATACTCCTTCTCCTTTTGATTTAGCCAGTACTTATAACGCCTCAGGAAATAACAGTAATAATAATAGCAATAATCCTCCCCCTCCTCCAATAACACATAATACAAGAGCTCGTCCGTCGCTTACAGGGCCAACACTCAATGACCCCAGTCTAAAGGTAGAGCGAATAATCGACAGAGGATTTGACGATCCTACAAGCATGGCATTTTTAGGGCCAAACGACATTTTATTATTAGAGAAAAATAACGGAAAGGTACATAGAATAGTGAATGGCAAAGTACTTCCAGAACCTGTCCTGGATGTTAATGTCGCTAATCAAGCTGAAAGAGGACTTCTTGGAATTGCCATAGCAAATAATAATGATAACGATAGTAGGGAAAATGGAAATATCCGTCACATATTTCTATACTATACTGAGTCCGGTGGAGGGAAAGACGGCGACGACACATCCGTCTCTAAAGTTAATCCCACTGCTACTGGCGCTGGTAATGCCAGTGCTGCCGCTTCCAATGCAGCTACTCGCGGATTATATATAATACCACCAGCAGGAAATCGTCTTTACAGATATGACCTAGATCTTAATAATAATAATGATAATAACAGTAAATTAACAAATCCTTTATTACTTCTAAACCTTCCGGCCTCTCCGCCGCCACAAAGAGCGGGTACTGAGAAAAACCATAATGGTGGCAAAGTACTGATTGGTCCTGACAATAATGTATATCTTGGTATTGGTGACGTGGGTGGTCATAGAGGTCAATCAGAAAATAATCCCAATGGTACAGCACCTGATGGAACAGGCGGTATACTAAGAGTTACACAAGATGGTCAAATAGTAGACAGTCCTGCTTTGGGTACTGATACAATACCATTATCTCTTTATTATGCATATGGCATGCGTAACACTTTTGGGATGGATTTTGATCCCTTAACTGGTAATTTATGGGATACAGAGAATGGTAATACTTTTGGAGACGAGGTAAATCTGGTTAATCCTGGTTTTAATAGCGGATGGTCACAGGTAGCAGGAATATGGGAAGCAGGATCTAAACCTGGACCTGCCATTGGAGCTGATAGCAATAATCCTCCCAGAGGTTTGGTAACATTTGATGGAAAAGGTAAATATAGAGCACCAGAACTTGCAATGCTTCAAACAATTGCTCCAACTGCACTTAAATTCCTAAATTCTGATAAATTAGGAACACAGTATGAAAATACTATATTTATGGGAGA
>DATFDI010000060.1:0-4537 GCA_035252175.1 Nitrososphaeraceae archaeon | reverse complement strand
GCAACCCCAACAAATTTGCAGGTTGTAGATGGTCAGTCTCTTATCTCTTTTTCAAGTGGTCCTACAGATATTAATTATGTATTTGGAGTATTAGGAACAAGTCAGACTGCCACTTTAGCAATTCAAAAAGCCCAAGATTTTATAAACACAGTAAACTCTGAAGGCATCAAAACCCCACTGGCTTCTGAAAAACTTGATGAAGCAAATACGGCATTTAATCAAGGAAGATATTCTGATTCAGAAGCACTGGCTAATGATGCTAAAAACTTGGCTGTACAAGAGCAACAAACGGCTCTTTCTATACCTAAACCTTCTACAGACAACAATACAACTCCAATTTTGATTGCAGGTGGAGCTGCGGCAGCAGCAACTACTGTATTCATTATACTAAGAAAAAGTAAAACAGCAAAAGAAGTGCCAATACCTCAGATCCCAAAAAGCGATTACATTCCTCCAGACAAAGAAACAATCTTCAGACTCAAACCCGAACTTCGCCAAGAAGACAAAGATATTGTAGCATTTGTCTCTGAAAAAGGGGGGCAAGTTTTTGAAAGTGAACTTCGCAAAAAATTCCTTTTGCCACGTACTACAATGTGGCGTGCAGTAAAACGATTAGAAAGGGAGGGAGTAGTTGAAATAGAAAAGGTAGATCAGCAAAATCTCATAAAACTAAAAGTTGAGGAGGATCAACAATGAAAGCACTATCAATTTTATTGATATTATTGGTCGGAACAATGATTTCTGGCTTGCCTATGAAATCTTATGCTGATCCACAATTAGATACCCTGATCAATATTGCAACACAAGCTAGGGATAACCTTGGTGCTACAATATCTCAAATTAATAATGTTCCAGATGAGATTAGTCAGCTTTACAAACAGGGCTCCAATGAAACTGATGAATTGGCGCAGGCAGCAGCACAACAAGATGTTGGCTTAGCTAAGCAACACTTCCTTGCAGCCATGAAGTTTTTCAAAGAAACAAATGATCAAATAAATGCACTTAACGCAACAGCGACAAATGATCAACAAAAAACAGAAATCATACAATTACGAGGAGAAATAGTTAGACTAGAAAACATGGGAAATCTTCTAAAGTCTATTGCATCACAAAATAATCTGAATATTAATTTTACAAGCTTTAATGCTATGCTTCAAAATGCAACCCAAGACTTAACTTCAGGAAACCTTGATGATGCATCAAAACAAATTCAAAATGCAAACGACTTTGTGATTGCTACACATAATTCCATCACACAAGCTGCACAAGAAAAAAATTCAGAAAGAGCGAAGGATTTTACAGAAAAACAAATTGCACAACTAAATGTTAATCAAACTACTAGTCAAAATACCACCAACTATTACTCCAACAACGCTAGTTCTAACACAAGTCGAACCAATGTAACTCAAAGCAATACGCCAATGAATTTGTCCATTCAGAATCATACAGTAAATAATTCTGACATTACAATGGAAAATAATCCCAATGATATGGTTGCAAAACTCAAACAATTGGTGGCAGAAGGTAAAGTCGACCAAGCAATAAATCTGATAAAAATAATTCAGGCTTATCAAAAAGCACATTCTGCTCAACTTGCAGAAGTAACAGCTCCTACAAACACCACTGTATCTACACCACTTCCACCACCTCCAGCTCCTACAAACACCACTGTATCTACACCATCATTACCGCAACATCAAACCCAGGAAAATCAAACCTCATCAGGGCATGGCGGGGAACATAATAACCATACAAAAAAACACAATGAAGATACAACACGAAGCAAAAAACAACATAACGAAAATTAATCTAAATTCCTTTTCAGTTTCTATTTAGACAGCATTACTATCTAATATTTCATAAAATTCATATAGATTTTTGATTGAAGCATAGCGGATGGCCTCAAAACAAATCTCGATAGGCATTGGAATACCAATGATCGTAATTGGCGCAATACTTGTTGTGTTTCTTGCTCCTACACAACCTGATCTTACTGATACAATAGAGTTTGTCGGAAGCCTAATTGGAATTCTTGGTGTTGTAATATTCATAGCAGGATTATTTGCTAGAAAGACACCGCAGCTTGCTTCCTAAACTTTTACAATTCCTGTAGAAATGAGATATTGAAGACCATCCGCAAAAGTCTTATCGTCAATATGGCCTGATATCCACCATCTAGCTTCTGTTTTTATCCAATCTGGAATTTTCACAACAGAAGGTCCATTATTTGCAGTTACATTTGCATTTGGCAACCCGTGGTTTGTTATGTATATCACTGCCAAAGCAAAATCTCTCTTACTTAGAGCATTTTCAGACCACCAAGTTGTCCTATCTTTTACCCAAGTGGGTATTGCTTGTTCAACTTTTCCATACGGAGAAAACTTTTGAATATTATTGTTTTTCTTATCTACCACATAGATGTTATCTGCACTATCTATTGCAAGTCCTACAGGTTCTTCAAACTGACCCGCTAAAGTTCCTTCTGATCCCCAACTCAAAATAAAATTTCCATAAGAATCAAATTTTTGAATACGATGATTCCAAGTGTCTGCAACATAAAAATTGCCTTTGGAATCTACTGCTATTGCGGTTGGATTATTGAATCTGCCATTCTCAGGTCCGCCTGATCCAAAAAAGTTTATGAATCCGCCGACATTTGAAAATTCTAATATTTTATTATCAGAAGAAGAGGCATAGAAATAGTCCTTTGAATTAAAACATATGCCATTAAGTGCTGTAAAATTAGCTCCTTCTGTAAGTAGAGGCCTTATTTCCCCCGAATACACATCTTGCGTATTGAACATCTGGACGGTTCCTCTTCCAGAATCTGCTACAAACAGATTTCCATTGCTATCTACAGCTAATCCTACTGGTGTATGAAACATTCCATATCCATTGCCATAACTTCCCCATGCATAAAGGAAGTTACCTTGTTTATCGAACATTTGGATTCTGGCATTTCCAGTGTCAGCTACGTACACATACTTTTTTCCAACAATGATGCCGTTTGGATGTATAAATTGACCATGGTCTGACCCTGATGTACCCCATGATAACAATAATTTCCCATTGGAATCAAATTTTTCTATCCGGGAATTTCCAGAATCTACCACATAAACATCATTGTCTGTATCCGTAGCTATTCCAACTGGATCGTTAAAAGACGTCGTACCAAAATTTGAAACATAAGAAGGTACACCAAACTGATTGGCATTGAATAATTCGTTATTGTCTACTGGAGATCCTATGACATAAAATTGAACATTTCTAACTATGCCATCATAATCTACATAGAGCTGCCATTGGCCAGTTGTGTAATCCGTGCCTATCTTGTACGGTAGTATGACATCGTTTGTTATTATTGGTAATAATGAACGTGGATATTCTATGCCATTTGGATCAGTTATCCAAAGACTGGTAGAATTTACGATCACTTGTGAAGTGTGAATCTTTACATGTATAATATCTCCAGGTCTATAGTTTAATTTATCAAGAAATACGTTTAACTCTATATTTGGTAATAATTTTGGATTTGCAACTACATTAAATGAACCTGAATTACTTGCTCCCGCATATTGAACTGTATAACTATAAGTGCCAATGCGTTTTGTTATGTCGTTTAAGATCAGAGGGGTATGTACAGAAAATACCTGAAATTGCTGAGTGGTAACATTTCCTAAAGGATCTGTTATTTTTAACGTGCCCTCTGATTGTGTAACCCTAGTGAATAATAACTTAAAATTGACTGCATCGCCAACATGATAAGTATTCTCATCTGTTCGTGCGGACACTTGCATGAGATTAGTGTATTTATCTAAGAGAAATGGTACTTCGGTCACCACATTGTAATACTGGATCTTTAGTTTGTATAATCCGGGTGGGTCATAATCTGCAAGTTCTGTCATATGAAAATTGTAAATTATAGTATGCTGTAAAGCCTTAATGTCAATCTCTGGTATATCTTTTACAGTATTTCCTTTTTGATCATAGAAATCTAAATGAAATATTCCTGCTTGATCTGCACGTGGTGTGTAGTATGAAGTGGTGATATTGACATGCATCATATCTGGTTCATAATATCGGTCCTTATCGGTGAAAACAGATAATACAATTGGAGTCACCTTGAAGTTTACTGTCTGATTCGCACTCTCATATCTGTAATTAATTGTCCAATTGCCAAAATAACTATCCCATGCATTCCTTACTATTTCATGTACTACAGTTCCATCTGGTTTTATTTGTGTAAGATTACCTGATATTGTGGAATTATCTGGTCTATGGGCTACCCAATTTATAGAGCCTCCATGATAGCCTTGAATTTTTACATTCACGTATATCCAATCATTTGGTCCAAAAGCAGGAGATTTAGGAACTGCGTTGATAGTTAGTGCTTCTGCTTGTTGATGTGTGATGAAAATTATTGAAGATGCAAAAATAAGCATAAAAATTATTTTTTTCACTATGTGGTTTCTCTCGTTAATAAGATAAATCATTTTAGTAAAAATTGTTCATCATGAAATACAATTAAATAAATACT
>DATFDI010000059.1:0-4732 GCA_035252175.1 Nitrososphaeraceae archaeon | reverse complement strand
CTTTCTATCGATTATACTACATTAGTTTAGAGGTATAATGATTTGAAACATAGAAGTAAAGAGGAAATAGCTGCTTTGGTTTTAGAAGCTATAGTCAATACTCATAGACCAACTCAAACAATGATAATGTACAAGGCATATTTGACCCACGTACAGCTAAAGGAATTTTTGGCTTCTTTAATTGAACAGGGCCTAATAGAATACCACAATCTAGAGCGAATTTATACAATTACAGAGAAGGGTATGCATTTCTTGGAAGTGTACAACCAATTCAACCAATTGCGGCCAAGCAATATATTAAAGACCTCCACCTCAACCGAATTACAAGGTATAGAACCAACAGAAATATCAAACCACCAATCTTCTTCTAGCTACCTTGCCACAATAACAAGAGCCAATAACAGATGGAAATGCGAAAAGTGTCTAGTTCCGTTTGCAAATCTCAAGCTATTGAAATTGCACAAAGTGGAAACCCACTCTTACTAACTCATACTCAGTCAATACATGTAACCATCAAATTCGCTATGCTTATTCATATGGTTGCTGTTTTCTCTCAAATTCCTGCATCCTTGCTGTTAGTGCCATGACTTGGTCTGACAATTGCGCTATAGCATCATCTTTCATTTTGTCCCTATTCCTTAAGGATTGGTTTAATTCTTCTAATTCTTCTACTTTGCTTTGTATATCAGCACCTTGCCGTTCTAATTGATGAATGTTAAGGAAGGTTAAATATGGCTCAATTTTCTTAAATAGTTCTGCTTTCTCTGACTTTTTTTTGCGCCAATATGTCGAACCATTATGTCCAATAAAATACTCTGAAAAATCAGAATAACCCAAGTCCGATATGGTGGTTTTTACAAACCGTCTGAATGAGTGAAGTGTTATTTGCCTGCGTCTTCCATTGCTTCCTTCTTCCCTATCTCCTCTATTCATGCGGTCCAGTGTCTTACCAAAAGAGTTACAGAATTCTACGTATAGACTCCGTAGCGTAGCTGTTTCAGAATCCTGGTATATTGAAAATATTAAATCTGATTCTTTCTTCTCGGGAGTTCTAATCTCCGTGGTCGTTTTACCAGTTTGTTCGTTTTTATAACATACTCTTCTAGTTCTATATTTATAATTTAACCAAGCGTTTAACTGATGCTTTATTTCTTCTGTCAAAAATATCGTTCTGTCCGTTCTAGTTTTTGTGTATTCACCTCTTACAAAAAGCTTAGCAGGATTAGAATTAAAATCAAAGTCCTTATTACGAACAGATAATGCTTCAGTAGCACGCATTCCAGTTGCAGCGAGTAACATTACGTATGTTTTCAGTCTAATATTAGAACATGCGTTTAAAATATTGATTATGTCTTCCTTTGATAATGCCTCTTTATTCTTCCTAACCGTCTTTGGTAACTTTACTTTTATTTTGAATCTCCTAGGACTTATATCGACATCGTGGTATTCAAAAAAATTCTTAACAGTTACAACACGCTGTTTTATTGTAAGTGTAGAAATGTTATGATTTGTCTGCAGGTGATTAACATATCCACTTAGAACCTCATATACATCTTCTGAGCCATTCTTTATTGTTGCTATAATATTATCTAATGCGTTTCTAGTCTTATTTTTGGTATCAGTATTGTGCCTATTAATAACATAATCTTGAAAACTAATTAATCTAAGATAATATTCATGTGCTGTTCTCTTATTCATGACACGAATATTTCTGATGTATTTATCCAATGAAGTACCGTCTTCATAATGATGTTGGATATCAGTTAATTGTGCAGTTGTTTTGTTTCTATTTGTCAAGAGTTTATTTTCTTATTACTATTGCAACTTAAATAGATTTTATATTGTTAAATAAAAATGATTCAGCAATACGCTAATTGTTCACGTACCTACATTCCATTCACCGTGTAGGCTCTGCTTTATAAGCGTCCACTACTATACCACCAGTTCGAGCATCTATGTTGTTACCAGCAGTAATCTTTTCCCGATCTTCTCGGCTAGCCATTGCTGGATTACTCTTCTTATGGCAATCTGGTTTATCAGGGCAGGTATTGTATATAATTATACTGTAACAACGCTATAAAGTCAAGGTCAAATACGTACCAAATGCTAGTCAAATACAATTCAAGTCTGTCAAATAGAAAATAGAAAATGGAATGAAATTGTACAAGCGTAGTATATGGTACTTCACATTAGCAGGAAAATTTCTTCCGAAGATAAAATATGACATAATGTGTTTAGTCATAGAATACTAGTTCATCTGAATTGTTTAAAACTCTAGGTAAAGATAAGCAAGTCGCGACATTGATATGCAAGGCAGCGAAAAATAAGAAGTTGCCAATTCCTAGAATCTGAAATATGATATATATGTGATATAATCTCTCTTCAGTGACAGTCCAGCAGAATAATTGGTAGGATGACGTCATCTACACTGGCCCGAGTAGTATACATTTAATCTTCGACTTAGGGGATAGATGGTCAGAAATGATAGATGATCAACTTGCATGTATGGCCTCTGCCACTCGTACGATAGTTAAACAAGTTATTATAAATGGTGCAACCATGCTGCTTTTTTCAGACAAAATCATTAAACCAATTATGCAAATCTAAAAAATTATAAAGCGATGAATATAGTCTGTTGTCCAATGTTCAACAAACATACAACAGCACTATATGCAGCAATCATTGCATCAGTACTTGTTGCCTCTATGTTCGCTATTAGCTATGTACAACAACAAGCATTAGCACAAGGTAATCAGACCACTGGAGCTACGGGTGGCACTAATCAGAGCAGCACTAACTCAACTAGCAGTGGCGGTACAGCAACAACTGGTGGTAGCAGCGGTCCTACTTATTAGCCAGGCTGACATCAACCTGATCTTAACTACCCCAATCTTTTATTTGCAAACTTGTAGATTAATGAAGATCGTTTCACATTTGTTATGCCAATCCATCATAGAAAGGTTGATTGCCGCTTAGCACACGCATACAAATCCATTTACTTTCATATCACATTTTTACCTCCATACGGCCTCTGTCTTCTTTTTTACAAGTCTTGCCATAAAAAGATAAACATCATATGATCTGTTATAAATTATCTGATGGCTGCAATTGAAGTATAGAATAAATATACGCCCCAATCCCCGAATTCCTTAAATACAAATACTTTAACTATCAGATTCTATTTATCATTCTAACAATTTTGTTCCCCGAACAAGAATATTATAAGCAAATCCAGACTGCTGTCATAGCCCAAATGTCCAATACTTACTTTGAATATTTCGGGAGAACATATAATTTCAGTCATTTGAAATTGGAACGGAATGAACGTACATAGTAGGTGCTATAAACAGCATTCTACAGATGACTAATGACTTCCCCTCTATGATCTAGACGCAAGTATACGGTAACTGATCGTTCCCACATGTAGGTGGAAAGGTATCATTTCCATTCATATTATTCTCTGTATCCGTTACAGTTCTATTATTAAAAGCAGCAAAGGAATTGATTTCATATTTTAGTGCATTTGTTAAAAGTTGTGTCGATATGTTATCTTCTGTACTATTGGCAGTAACTAAAAAGTTTCGAAAGTGTCTGTAGCTTCCAATCTCGGATTGAAGTGATTTTACATACAAGTCCTTTGCTTCTAAATATTTTGCGGTAGTAGGCTGCAAAGCTTCTGCTCTATAAACTAACTTATGAAATTCCGGCAAATATTTGTCAGTTATGAATATCATTGTCTTATTGTCATACTGTCTTGAAAGCCATTTGCCAATCTGACCTTGATAGTTTTGAGTCAGAAAGTGTGAATCGTTAATAAGCATTTCATAAGCTCTATGAAAGGGTTGGATAATGTCATTAGTCTTGATAGTATTGACAAAAAACAGATTCGATTTTACGAATGCTTGTGATTGATTAATAGTTCCAAATCGTGGAATAAAGCCAACTAATAAGATAACTATCAAAATTTCAACATGTACGCATCTAAATATGCACTTCAATCTATTTTTACCGATTTCCACTGATTAATGAAAAAACTTAATCCGATAACTAATATTTAAAATAATAGATGAACTGTGGCGTATGGGGGGACCTGTAATGCTCATTGTCACCTATGTAATATACAGCATAGTTAATAGAATTGTTCGGATGAGCGAGACGGTCTACTGCCATACTGCAAAGCTATTGGGATGGTAGATGGTAAGGAAGAGAACGATAATAAACATAATAAACATTAAAATCGACGAGTTGGGGTAACAGCTTAAGTTATTAATTATACTCCCGACCAGTTTTATAGTATCTCTGATGTATTGATATTAGTCTGGCTATATCCCATTCACCTACGAATAACTACTTTGAATATAGCTAATGCAGGTTCAAATCATATTCCGTTCTTAACGCCAGTTCAGCATTCTCAATCCCAACCGCAGCCCTCAGAACATCCACAACCACAACAACAGCAGCAGATGAGCCAAACCACATACAATCAACCTTTACATACTAATGCTCACAACAATCAATTTGACAACCAATCTCCATCCGTCACATCAGTAATGCCGTTCTAATTAATTGATCAAAATATTGAATTCGGGGGATCAATAGTGATCTAAATATACTATAGATATGACATGAAGGCATGAAAAGAAAATTTTCATCAGGAATTGGCACTAAATGTGAATGTATATGTCATCAAAGGCCATCTACTAATGGCTATTGTGGTTATTGTTCTAACTCA
>DATFDI010000058.1:0-16701 GCA_035252175.1 Nitrososphaeraceae archaeon | reverse complement strand
GGTAATTATACCTGCAGCGATTAATCTTCTAACTCTCAAATGTACTGTGGCATCAGATATGCCAATTTGTTTGGCTATTTCAACAAAAGTTGTTGATGAATCCTTACTTAGAATATCAATTATACGAAGATTAATATCATCTAGCATTGTGTTGTATGCATCATTTTCATAATCAGACGCTAATTATTTTTCACAT
Source organism: Nitrososphaeraceae archaeon (assembly GCA_035252175.1). Taxonomy (GTDB): domain Archaea; phylum Thermoproteota; class Nitrososphaeria; order Nitrososphaerales; family Nitrososphaeraceae; genus JAFAQB01. Next base: position 16,505 of record DATFDI010000058.1, on the reverse strand, counting down.
CAACAACTCACGTGAGCTACCGAAGGATGCTGAAAGTCATCATCATTATTGTTTGACTCTCAAAGTTTCCAGCTATTATCTTCGTTACAGCATGAACATCACAATCAGAAATGTCCGTATTAGTTCTCCTGTTAATTACTGGGTACATGAGATCGCTAATAAGGTCACTGTGTCCTACTCTACGTGCATGTCCTATTTCATGTTTTGCTATGGCTTCTATTTTGTAAGGATCAAAACTTGATGCTGATAATAATGTATTACCAAATGGATCAGATGTGAATATAGTTATTAGTATATTCATTATGAAGCTGCTGCTATCACGTTTACTGTATGACACACCATGTGTAGACAGTCTTGGTTTCGTTCCGAAAGCATCTTCGCTAATAGTTTCATCACTCCACATCCTTGGTATCTCTGAACTTAGATTTATTTGTAAATCTGGTCTATTATGATTACTATTGTCATTTTCATCTTTAGTATTTGATAATACTTCTACAAGTTTAATACCATGTAACTTTGAATTCCAATCATTTATTGCATTATAAACAGCCCGCTCGGACTTTGTACTGTCTGTATTAATACTATCTCCTACAGTTTTGTAGGTTAATATTCCATTTACAAGTTTGTTGCCCCAGGCGCAGCAGATTCCTATATATTCTTGTTGACTACGTTGAGCCTGTATTCTTGATGATGAAAACATTGAAACGCCAAAGAAAGATGTAACAGCGAACGCTGACATTATAATGGATATTGCAGTAAAGTTTCTAATCATTCTTATTGGCTTGATTTCTATAGGCTAAAATTACCATATAAATGTAGTGACATAAATGTCCTGATGGAGAGATGTTTGTGTCTATATATGCTAAATTTGTATACGGAATCAATACTTGTTTTACAGCGGGGCTGTTCCTACAGTAATCTGAGATGTTTTAAATTATATCTTTGAACCATTGTATGCAGGTATTTGGTCTCTGTATATGACTCATTTAACTTATACAAGGACACAAAGTATTAAAAAATTGAAAACAGAATAACGAATATGCAACAAATATAAACCATATCTATCAAAAAATTTGAGATCTAGTTGGAGCTCACTGAATGTTGACACAATTAAAATAGGTTAGGAAGCCCTTTTGATAAATAGAAGAATACCACATTTTGGGCAGTCAAATGTTAAAAATGGGGTATCCGAGTAATGTTCATCGAAATGACCTACTTCCATATCTTCTGCCTGAAAATCCTGCTTACAATAAGGACATTTCGACACATAAGTTTAATAAACATAGTTATATTTAGGGTTATAAAAACCGCTGGAAGCAATTCTAAAATGACGTGATTGGATGATAAAATCAGCTACTCTGGATATGACAGAAAGTGATTAATGTTGCATACTATGACAAGGATATATGTGACCTCATTTTTAGGTAGTGGCAATGAATTCTAAAACTTCTTTGACTTTAGGATTGACTACGGTCTTAACATTAGATATGATAATTATGCTTACTTCACCATTATCTGACAACTACAAATATTCTTGGTAACATCATGATGATGAATACCCATCCATTATCACCATTATCACTATGCAATCTGGTGGAATCCATGCTCAACACAATATCCCACATCTTGGAGAATATGCCACAGGAACGATTGCAAGCTTACAAAACGATAAGGATGGAAAACCTACCTGGCTTCTTTCTGGTATGGAGAGGTAGTTTAACAAACATTACCTCTGCAATGTCATCAAATGCAAACAATACAGCAAGCAAAAAGAATCTTCCTATTGCAACATTTAATGCAGTATTCAGTATGGTGATGTTAAATTGCACAGACAGAAATGATAATTCATTTAATACTTATTATAATCTAATTATAGATGCTGGAAATATTTACTTAGATACGATGATTCTAGCGGGCCACTTCTGGGTACCGCAGTTTATTAATTCCGATGTCATATCATGGTAAATCTATTCTCTCTGCCATTAAATCATCTCAGTTCTATGTCTCTAGCTCTGTTCCAGTATTTCTTCATACCATCTCTTTCTTCTTCCTTTTTAATATCACTGTAAGCTGTCCTATCAAATGCAAAAAATCCAAGAACTGTTTCTGCAGCATCAAATACCATTTCTTTATATTTTTCCTTATCGTATGGACGTGATGACTCGTTTGCTAGCTTTAGTAATTACGCTCCAGCAGTAGGTATGGCAGCTCCAGGAGTAAAAATTCTTTCAACTTATAAAGGAGGGTCTTATGCGTATATGAGTGGAACTAGTATGGCCGCACCATATGCTGTAGTAGCAGCTGCATTGTACAAAGCAACTGTGCCTTATGCAACTCCATTGACTGTCAAAATTGCATTGCAAAGTCAGGGATCAAAATAATGCACTTTTGTTTATTGCATTTGTATTGACTATATGATTAATACTAGTATTATTACTATTATTATCAGCAAAGACTTTGCCAAATGGTATAATAGATAATAAAGGTCTCTGTTCCTATGGCTCCCGATAATTTTAGAAAATCCCGACGTGTAATCTTCTTCTTATTCTTCTCTTGAGTGGCGTATTCAGATGAATTTGTAAACATACCTCAGAACTATTTGTTATATTAATAAGGCTTAGGCTAGGTATTGAGTATTTGAATATTATTTATTGTATTCATTTATGTTTTATTTCTTCTATAGCTTAAGCCTCTCGACTCATTTCAATAACCTTTGCTCTAAGCCATTCTAACTGTTCAGCTTTTGTGCTCAAATGTCTAGATTTTCCCTTCGTAGATATTGCACTGTTCGGATTTTTAGCTTTATCTGTCAAGTCAAATCCTGATGAAGCACTGAAATAAAAAGAAGAAAAATAAACGAATTCATTGAATTCATTGTGTGCTACTGTAGGAGTCTCTTCTCCTTATCCATTCATTATCTGACCTCGGATTTCACCATTTTGGTTTTGGTTTGTATGAACATTGACATATGCTCCACTATTCTTCATAAGATCTACTAAATCTGACATTTGTTTACCAGCTAATGGTCCCTGTAGATCAGAAGATGTAATCTTTCCTTTTCCCATTTGAAGCGGAGTTGTTACTGGTTGCCCATTCTCTCCTGATTTACCTTTGTGAATATGAGCCATCATAAAGCCATTCAGGTTTGTGGTAGTTAGGTCATAGTTTATTTCCTTTCCATCAGAACTGAGTTGGAATTGAGCTGTGCCTGTTCCTTGAGTGTTTACAGGCGGTACTTCATCTTTGCCACTTAGTTTAGCTGTGAAGGATTGCGGCTGTTGTGCATAAGCTGTCATTGTTGATGGCGAGTGTTGTGGTACAAGGACAGTCATACTAGCCAAATATGCAAATACCAGAGGCGACACAATAGCCATAACTTTTAGGCTCATCATTTTTGTTCTCTCACTCATTAGCCTTGATAGGTAAAGCATATATTTTACAATAGCAGCTCGGAGATTCTGAAGACTTCATACATATTGGAGCCAGCGCTTTCTAGTCCTTCGAAACAAAAGCCCAGCCGATGCCGATGATATGTTTTGGTTTATTTAGAGCATCCCCATACTTTTTCCACGGGAGCATTTACCGTTGTTCTGTCGTCCATTCTACTTGATTCTAGTGTTCCATTTCTGAGCTCAAATGTTCCATTTTCTATGCATGATTTTTAAGAAGGTGTTCCATTTTACGCTTAATACCATATGGGAATACTTAGCTTTATCATTTGCTTAGTAGCTTGAACATTCTAGGCTACTACAACATACCTATCCTATATATTAAGTTGACCTAAATAGGCCATAAAAGATTTAAATTCCCTAATTGAGTTACAAACTAGTAATTGAGTTGCTAGTAAATTCTTATCAACCACATCTTAATGCTCTCTATTCGCTATTAATAACAAGAGGAGTAACGGTATCATCATTAAGTCGTAACAGTGGCAATACAGCAATCCATAGCTATGAAATTGATAAACCCAGTGAAAAGAAATTGCAATTACGAGCCAACTTCGATAAAACTGAATACGCCATCTATCTAAAAACTAATAATCAAACCAATAATAGTAATAACGACAAGTTACTTGTTGCAACAAACCATAGTAAAGATACAAGATACACAGAATTACTAGATGAATCCGATTATCTAGAAGATTTAAAGTATGATTGGAAATACGCATTATATCATTGGATTAATTATATCAATGGGAGTATTATAATTACAACAGAGGAACCATTGCCAGAATCACCATCATCACCACCATTATCAATTCCTCCACGAACAGAAAAAAATCCTATTGTACCACAACAACAACAAACACTACTCAAGAAAGTTTTTACTGGCAGTGATATACAAAGACTGAAGGAAAATGGTGAATCCTCAAGCAACAAAATTATCGTAGAGAAGAACCTTAAGCATAAAACTAGAAAGAAGGTAAAGAAAAAAGAAGATCTAAAGAGGTGTCATTTTTGCAAATTAGGATTTCCTACCAATAAGCAAAGAGCAGAACATGAACGAGCATGGCATATTCATTCGAAATCCAAATAGTATCTATGCTTGCGTGCGTTGTTCAATATTTCAAATCCAAATCGTGAGAACAACGGCTGATGGTAATATCATCGTTTTAATTCAATGTTTGCTACACTTGATACAGAAGGCGATATGCTTTTATTGTTATCATCTATCATGGATATTTTCCATGGTGCAATGAAATGAGTGTCTAAAACTTTGGTTAAGCATTCTTGCCAGGAAATAGTTTATTTGAATTATAAAGCTGCTGATATAGTCTGTGGAGGCTCTCATAAACTTGATAATGCTCATAACAGTATCTATCAATACCATTAAGATTTACTGCCTCTTTTCCATCTTTACAACGCATTTCATAAAATATAGTTCTATGAGTTTGTATAACTCTTTATACTACTCTTAGTCTTGATGATATTTCATCCAGACTATTTTTCAAGGTAATTAAAGAGCAATTTAGATAAAAGCAAGTACTGAAGTACTTTATGATATATTGGTTTTGTTTATTGTTCATGAATGAGGAGTTGCCGAGGGTGCTATAGAAGTTGTTGGTGGAGGTGGTGAAGATGAAGATGTTGAAGATGGTGGTGCTTCTCCTCTAGTTGTCATATTTGATGATGTCGTAGTAGCATTTGAAGGCTTAACTGTTACTGGAATACCACATATCCTAGATTCAGTTGTATTAACAGGATTGAGCCTTGAGGATGGATTATTAGGATCACATATTGCTGCTTTTTGTTCAGGTGTTAATGACGAAGCATTTACCTGAGCTTGAGCTTTTTCAAATTCCGTTAGCAATATTACAGTAGCTGAAGCAAGAATGATTGCCGTAGTTAAGATGCTTAATAATGGCCATCGTTTTGTACACATAACTTACTGATCAAAAATATTGTATCTAAAAGCAATATAAAGTAATGTAAAACCACATATTTTTTTGCTTGGCAAAAGTCCATGGTTGGATATGGGATCACACTATTATGAAATATACACCAAAATTGGGATTTCTATATTAGAAAATACTTATTATTATCAATAATACAGTTTTGTATAATATTATTGCTCAATGCCTTTTTAGATCCAAAGTGTTACCATATGTAAGAACATGGCATCGATTGCATTTGTAATATCACATTTTAGTATCACACCTATAGCTCTAATACTTTTCTACATGGTACTTGAACAATATCCTGAACTAGCTCATGCATTTCCTTGCATTGGAGATGACGCAAAAGAATACTGTACAGGTTATCGTGCTGGAGCAATTCAGGCCAAAGCAGATTATAAAACAGGACATGATTTGGATATAGACCAACGTACATGTTCAAATAATACTAAGTATTGTAGTGGTTATACTAGAGGCTATAATGATGAAGCAGACTTTCTTGGCTAGAGCCAATTGATCAGAACAAGGACAGAAAAACCTATTATCACTCACTTCTAGCCGCTTAAAGTTCTATACATTAATAAAGTTAACTTTAAGGTTCTTAGTAAATACTTACAGTCATTAAATTTAGCTGGTAATGAACGTATTCTATATGTAGACTAGTATGGTCATAAAGTAGCTGATTCCGAGAAGACGCTGGCTAACGATTACATAATCATTTGCCAATTATCAAGCCTTTAAGAGTCCAATAGCTGGAAAATCTTGTTCTACTATAGAGATAGTTAACGGAACCAGCAAAACAATTCAATATCAACCGATTAGTTCCACTCTACTACGTGGGTTGTTCTTTTTAATGAAGAATAATAAACAATAGTACTACCACACCTTAGACTGTATTAAGAGACATGGATAATTATGAAGACGACAATGAATTCAGATATCTCTTTGATGGAAGAGCTATAGATGGCTGGCACATGGCCGGTCCTGGTAAATTTGTACTTGTTGAATCTGACAAATCATTGCAATCAGAAGGAGGAATGGGATTACTATGGTATACTAAAGAGAAGTACAAGGATTTTGTACTAAAGGTCGATTGGAAAATTAGTCGTGGAAATGACAATTCTGGAGTGTTTGTCAGATTCTGAGATCCAGATAACGATCCTATAATAGCTGTTAATACAGGATATGAGATTCAAATTGATGATATGGCAATGCAAGATGGTAATCCTCTTCACAAAACAGGTGCAATATACAACTTTGCAGCTCCTTCAAACGCTGCAGTAGCATCAAAACCAGTAGGTCAATGGAATACCTTTGAGATAGAAGTAATAAGTCAAAAATATAGAGTCATGTTAAATGGTGAAAAGGTAATGCCAGAATTCACAGGCAACAGAAATACTGAAGGATATATTGGAATCCAAAATCATGATTCAGATTCTCATGTTTCGTTTAAGAATATTCGGATAAAGGAGAAGTAGTTATATCTAAGGCATATTAACATAGTAACTGCAAAGCTAATCCGAAGTATTATATATAATTTAGATAATAAAATATGTCACACTGTGATCCCTTGTTATGGTGTATTTGTTTCCATTGTTCCCGGAAACTAACGACATTAACGAGGGCTGCTGTCACAGTGTGATATAATTATCTTATTTTCCGATAATTCTAAAGGAAATAATGCACGCGAATGATAGAAAGGTACAGTTACTCCTAAAAAGGGCTCTAAGCAATATAGTATACAGCGTCCCCAATTAAACATGTCAGGCATTATTCCTATCTATTAATTTCATTTGTATTCCATATTTCGGACGTAGAGTGACAAGCGGCTGAAGTACAATGAGATATTCGGGCGTATTTGAGCTCAAAATTCCAATTTCCCAAATTATTGAGAGCAGAAAAAGTCATTAGTTATATATATCTAATTAACACAATGGATAAAGCGACATATCTATCCGCTGTGTTAGTGGTGGTATTATTGGCAATGTCAGTTACACTATCTACCATTGAACAACAACAACCACCACCACGCACTGATGGTCAGATAACTACTACAGCATCAACTCAAATAGTAAACTTTACAGAATTATTTGAGCAAAAATTTGTATCTCGTCTAGGTGCTCCTCCTCCTGTGAGGGTAGTATATCAAAGTCCTACAACAGTAATTCTAGTTGGACATGCAAAGATATTGAATACAAAAATTGCACTAGTAAATAATCAACAGCTTTGGCAGGCAGTTGACATTGTAAAAGAACAAGGATTTACTGTAGATTCAGTTGTAACATCTGGCTTATCAACTATTAATAACCCGCTTGTTTATCACATAATTCTTTCACACAATAAGACGTAGGGTTGATTTCTTTTTTGGCCTTGACTTAATTGAGTAGCTTCCGATTAACAACATCCGCTGCCATGTATTATTATATTTATAGCTGCTGGCTAAAAATATAATATCATACAATACATTAGTGCTTTAATTCTGCCAATGAAGTTAGAGATGAAAGCACAACTTGCAGAACTGTTAGAACAAGAAGCTAAATAGCTGCAAAATTACTGGCTGGAAATTCGTGTGTTCAAAATATTGTGACATGGCATATAATATGTTAGTACAACAATACTAGACGTTCAAAGATTCTACTATGGCTAAGCTGTCGTTGTTAGAGCTGCAGATATATGTATTTGGAGCTTTTCCATCAGGAGATGATTTCTCGATCTTCGAAGAAAGATGAAAAAACTAAGGAGCCACACTTTGGGACATATCACCATTCGACGTCTGCGGCTTCCAAGAAGACACGTGAGGTAGTGAAGACCATGTTCACAGATGCCTTTGCTTCTCTCCCACTCCGAAGAGACGACAAGTTGCAGATTCTCGATCTGGGTTGCGGCCTAGGATTCCTAAGCTGTCTGAGCGCTGAATTCTACAGAAACGCGCAGATAACCGCTATTGACACATTTAAGCACGCCAGCCTCAAAGGATCCAGCCTCGAGAAAGCTAAAGAGAACACGAGTATTCTTGGCTTCTCAGATAGAATTGACATTAAGAATGGCGATATGTTTAGGTTCATATCAACAAACAAGTTTGATATTATTGTCTCTAACCTCGTTTTTCATAACTTTGGGAAGATGCGATTTAAGGCGTACTCTCGCCTTTCGTCATGGGTACACAATAGATCATTTATCGTAATTGGTGATCTATTTTTCTCACGCAATACAGACCTTGCACAGCTCGTAAAGGAATTCTGGATTGTAAGAGAGATCATGACACACAAGAAGGGTTTCGAACAGTACTCACTGCTTGTGATGTCAAAGGATTCTGATTAGGCCAGCATGGAATGAGCTGACATATACTCAACCAAAGTCCCAATTTTTCGGTATCTTTGTCTTCATTCTCTATAACCAATCTTAAATTCTATCAAGGGATAGTCTTATTTGTCAGCTGTTAATTCATCTTGCAATGTTTGTGTTTCATGCTTGACAGCGTTTGGAAATACAAGTGATATTAGTTGTTAGATACTAGACGTCGACAGTAGGTGTCTTTTATTTCTGCAGCGGAATTAAATAACCTATCGATCTTTGTCCCAGGTACAATTCATATATTTTATGTAAATCATAAGATGGCCAATTACGTGTGATTTGCAATGAGTAGTACAAGTCAAGAGAAAAATGGCTTACCGGCAGATGAGCCGCTAGGAGTATTAGAACCCGTAGCTCACTTCAATGATGCTATGCCAACAGGCGTAACAGTGTCACATCAAGGACGCATTTTTGTAAACTTTCCAAAGTGGGGCGATGAAGTTTCATTTACTGTTTCAGAAATCCGTGATGAAGGAGAGACGGTAGTTGCATATCCGGATGAAGCTACAAATCAAACTAACCCAAATGATCCAGCAGCGGCTTTTGTATCAGTACAATCAGTAGTAGTCGATCCAGCAGATCGTTTGTGGATTTTAGACACGGGTAGTCATATGTTTCAGCCAACCAAGTATGGAGGACCCAAGCTCGTATGTATAGATCTAGCTACAAACAAAGTTATCAAGAAGATTCTCTTTCCGCAGGATGTAGCCATGCCAACTACTTATCTCAATGATGTCCGATTTGATTTACGCCGGGGGAGCCAAGGCATAGCCTTCATTACAGATTCTTCGCAAAATGGACCTAATGGATTATTGTTGTGGATTTAGATTCTGGAATTAGCTGGCGTAGATTGCATGACCATTCTTCGACAAAGGCAGAACAATTGAAAACCTTTCTTCCGATTGTTGAAGGTCGACCTTTCTTAGAGTATCAACAACCAGGCGGATCGGTAAAACATGGTGGAGCTGCTATGGGAGCAGACGGTATAGCAATTAGCTATGATGGACGATGTCTGTATTACTGTCCACTTGGCAGCCGCAAGCTCTATAGTGTGTCAACAGATGCCCTTGCCAACAAGTCCTTAGATGAGCAAAAGGTCGGTGCCAGCGTAGCCGATGAAGGTGATAGGGGAGGTGCGTCAGATGGACTTGAATCAGATGCAGAAGGTTACATCTACACTACTAATTATGAGCATAACGCTATCCTAAGAAGAAGCCCAGATGGTAGATGGGAGACTATAGTACATGACCCTCGACTTTTATGGCCTGACACACTTTCACTTGCCGTCAATAGATATTTGTATGTCACTGTAAACCAGTTGCACCGCCAGGCCAGGTTCAATAAGGAGGGGCATGATTTGAGGCGAAAACCCTATACTCTATTCCGTATTAAGGTTGACGCCCAGCCTGTTTTACTACGCTGATAATTGAAATCACAGTTCAGCTATCTGGTGGACTGTATTCCATGCTTCCTTTGTGATTGCTGTCAAACCAACAAGACATTTCCATATTATTTTGGTAGTTGCTCGTAGCGTATCCTTTGCTACATACATCTGCTTTCCATTCCAGGCGTTAATTCAGAGTCATTTAACAAGAATGCAAATATTTCTCCATTGCATTTGTTCAGTCCATGATGCACTGATGATAATCTAACTATCTATAACTTTATCTAGACATACGTGTCATAATGAACTTTTTGCATAGACTATTTTATTTTTGGTTGTTTTAGTCAAATTTGTAGCATATAGAAAATCTCATTTGTGTACTAGTACTTGTCTCCGAAAATCGTTAATATCACGAAAATACTTTGTACATAGCCAACTTCTTCATACGGTTGAGGGATTATACTAGCGGCTGGCTGGTCTTTGGGTGCAGCCGCTTATTAATTCCTGTCGTATCACATAGTAAATCTATTGTATTGACATTAAATAATCTCAGTTTCAATATCTCTTACTCTCTGTTCTCGTATTTCTTCATACCATCTCTTTCTTCTTCTTTTTTAATACCAATGTAATCTGTCCTATCAAACGCAGAGTACGATCTTAACAGATCAATAACATTCCTTTCAATCCTATAATAGTTCTATTCAAACCCTTCATTTATGATGCAACTGGTGGACAAATAGAAGTTAACCGTTATTGCTGATTTGTATTCTTTACGTATAGACTCTGGCTATTTTCATCATATCCAAGGTCAGCCATAGTCAAGACTTTGAATCCATTATCATATAGATATCTCATCTCAGCATCAAACAGATTCACAGTAGTATCAATGGGTCTATTACTATCACTTAAATCATTATAGTTTACCAGAGTATGATATACAATTATAGGGATTGCTCTTACTATTCCGTCTTTATTATAGTCAATTTGGTTATTAATAGCTGTAATGAATTTCTGAAACATCTGAGCGTTGTTATACTTGTAGCGAACAACATTGGTACATCCATCAGCACCATTGCTATTATTAGGACAAGTCTCTTCGATGTGCTTATGAGCCCAGCTATTAATAGAATATCTATTTTCGGAAATTACTTTTCCATCATTAAGGTATGTTTCACAGTATGTTCTCTGCTGCTGATTGTTCACATTCGTACCACCACCATCACCACACGTCAAAAGAGCAAGTGCAGATGATTTGGTATCCGTTCTAGCTAAATCATAATATTTGGCAACTGTATTTACAACTTTTGCATCATCTGGTCCGTCTCCATTAGGATATGCAAAAATTGTTGGATTAAAGCCATGGTTTTCTAAACATTGTTTTGACTGACCTATTTCATAATCTAAATCTGCCTGTGACAAGTCATTTAAAATTGGATGCGTCATGGTATGTGCCTCAATATCCATGCCATCTTGCTGCAGTGCTGTTATTTCTGGCCACGTAATTGATACATCCTTATCATGATAACCTGCTTCTATCCAATTACATACTTCAAAGAATGTTGCTTTAAATCCGTACTTGTCTAGGATAGATTTGGCATAAGTATAATCGCTTTCATGCGAATCATCAAAATTTATGATTACAACCTTACCGTCACCATTAGTATTGCTGTTCATACTAGATTGTATAGGAGAAGAAGAATGAGACGTTGTAGATGACGACTTGTCATTACTGCTGCCGTCAATACTATCAGATGATCCTTTAAGAGTTTTCATCCGGTTTTGGCTATGATGACTCTTAGCAGCATTAGAGAATTGGGATAAACAAGGGTTCGTCAGCATAACTATGAGTGTGACAACTACAACAATAAAGAATAACGTCTGTCTTTTCATAATAGTCGCCCTGACTAACCAGATGACATAATTTGAGAATTCTGAGTTCCGCAGACAAGCAGAGTAGGGCCATAAAATGTGCAGACTTGATCAGGTGAGATAGTGCAAGAAAGTTGGTTGTTAATGCTTTTACATGACGAACAAGCATGTGCAGGCTTTGAAACAAAAAAGACCCCACCTTTAATAACAAACATTGATACGGCTGTTGTTGTTATTAATGCAAAACTACTAGTGAGGTTCATAGCCATAGCTCTTACAAATTACAGTAACTATTATATGCATATATGAATTAGGATATTTTTTACTATCTTTTCATTTAATTAAAATAGGTGCTAAAAGAAGAAGATAAGATCATTCAGTTCAAAGATAGTTCTATCTCATTGTTATTGTTGTTTGACCTAAATTGGCATCATACACAATCTGAGAGCGAGACAAATCTGACGCATAAAATTATAGCTAGCCTGTCCTACTTAAGAACTAAGGTATTGAACGACCTTTGAATACTATTGGCACTTTAGATGGATGTAGTTATCCGGAAGTCAGCTTTATCCTTTTGCAAATATTTTATGTGCCGAGACTACCTAGGCCTTACCTGACCGAAGTAGACAAAGAGAAAGAGAATAACTAATAAATCAATCATCATAAAAGGGACAATCTGTTGTTACATTATACAGAACTATTCATAGCTCCAGATGTCAGATAAAGTCAAAGCAATAATTTTCTTATAGTTATTTCACTAACTCTACGGATAATGTTTGAATGATCAGCTTGTATTTCTGTAGTTATATAGAGAAGATGGTGATCATCATCACCTAATGGCATAGTAATACGTTTAATCTTTTCATATTCTGCCAATACATATTTTCCTTTTCCTATTTTTGGTGCAAGTTTGGTACGTTTCTTCCACGAATTTACAGCTAGTTCAAGTGATTCTTTACTTTCTTCTGGCGTTAGCAAATTCTTAACACCTTCACGATGCTCAGAATATACTACTCTTCCATATGAATCACATATGGTAACTAGTCTAATCCCTGCATCTATGTTCATAATATCTTCATACATTTTTTCATAATCTATTTTTTTATAATCCAACTGCTTTAACTATGGATAACACTGGATTTAAAAAAATCTTTTGAAGGCATTCATTGCAATAATTGAATCGATTACCTATTTTGATAAGGCCTTATTTTGCTACACTAACTGGTAAAAATAATGCATTGCTAACCCGCTAAAGATTTAATTTGGTAGTTGGATTCGGAACTTGCCAAGCTAAATCCCGTATTTGGTCTTGAACCCAAATGGCTAACAAAAAGTATGTAGATGAAAATTGCTGTAAAGCTGTCGGTTTACCTCGGTTAGACTGTCATGTCACTGTGTCTCATAGGATGCACCTTTCCGTAATTGCCCGGCTAGCGTTCGACCACACCTCGTACACCTTCATGTAAGTATATGAACTGCAGATGGACATCGTCATAAAATAACATCAAATTTTTTGCTTTCCACTTGATATCCTAATAAGCTAATTACTCCACTTAGGACTGCTGTAGATAATTATGGTACGCTACTCAAAGAGACAAAGTTAGATAGATTTGAGGTCACAAATGTGAATTCTCTTGTCCCTATTTTTCATTACATAATATATAGAACAATTCTCCTGCTTTCATCTTTACATGCTTTGGAATGGTAAGAGGATTGTCATGTAAACACATAAGAGATACGCTTTCACCTTTTTTTAGGTCGATGTCTCCTCCTGACCTTTCGCAATTAAATGTGAGTTTGGTTGGTTGATCGTATGTAAGTGCCTTTGTTGTACCAATGAGATCATCATTGCCACTAAGATCACATCCTACAGCTAGCGTGGTATATTGACGTATCGTAACTATTCTATCAGCAAAACTTGGTGAAGGCGATATTAGTACTGAAAATAGTAATATAACAGCTAAAAGTGATACAAATGCATTTCCGTCATTGAAAGCAGGTATCATCTATAATATCCAAATATCTATGGTTGAATAGCTTTCTTCTACATTCTTAGTGCATACCTATCAGTTTTAATGTAATATTTTATTAAATAAATATTATTTAGATATGCAACTTATGGTTTTTAAGATTACAATCAGATGGTGAGGAAAATGAGTATGGCATCTCAAGGGAATATCTGATTCTTATATATCTTTATTCTACCTTCTTTTTGTCAAAATGCTTTGGAATTCCCAAAACATGTAGGTTAGTTCTTTATATAATAAATGTATACATCATAATATGATTTATGAAGAATCACTCCAAGAATTCTTAGTTGAGGAGCGTGCTTTATCATAAGTTTACATACGATACACTGCACTCGTGCAACAAAGAAACAGACACGAGGAAACAAGCATAGAGATTCAGCTCTACGAGAAGCAGTGGAAAGTTATATTCTAGCCAGTAGACCGACAATGCTAAACAAGGGGGAACTCTACAAACTTTGCACAAAGTTGCGGTAGAGACTTTTAGATAGATGCAAAATCAGAGGATTAAAGAAGAACATAAGGATCCGTTCCTCAAAAGGATTCTTATTGTAGATGATGAGCCAGACGTCACTTTAACACTCAAACTAAGTTTAGAGAAAAATAACAGTAATAAAAAATTTGAAGTATATACATACAATGATTCAGTAATAGCACTGTCAGAATTCAAACCAAACTTCTATGATTTACTATTAACTGATATCAATATGCCGTATATGAATGGATTTGAATTATGCGAAAAGATATTAGAATTAGATGTCAATATTAGGGTATGTTTTATATCTGCAGCAGAAGTAAATATAGACGCACTAAGAGAAGTATATCCAAAAGCAAGAAGTATAGGATGTTTTATTAAAAAACCAGTTACAGCAGAATATTTGGTTAAGAGATTATTGGCAGAATTTGAGTAAATGATAATCAATTACTCTACAGCTAATCATAAAAAAGATCGAGATAATGACGACTGTAGTGAGAATCCAAGCTATG
This sequence comes from Nitrososphaeraceae archaeon, assembly GCA_035252175.1. Classification (GTDB taxonomy): domain Archaea; phylum Thermoproteota; class Nitrososphaeria; order Nitrososphaerales; family Nitrososphaeraceae; genus JAFAQB01. Next base: position 1,489 of record DATFDI010000058.1, on the reverse strand, counting down.
ATTTACCTATTGGAAAAATACAACATATGGATAAGAAACCAGATTCACCTAAACAAAATCAAATATTATGTTCTATCTGCAAAAGTGACAAGATAGTGACTGATCCTGAATCAGGTGAAATTATTTGCAGCAGCTGCGGTATGGTGATATCCGATAAGATTGAAGATACAAGTCATTTAGAGCGGCATGTATTTACTCAAGGAGGGCAAATAGAAGAAACAAGGGCTAGGACAGGAGCTCCATCTTCATTAGCTCGTCATGATATGGGACTTGCTACTATGATAGGTAAAGAAGATAGGGATGCGAGTGGACAAAAAATAGACTCATCAATTAATTCTACAATGCAAAGGCTAAGGGCGTGGGATTCTAGAATACACTTGAGCAGCTCGTCAGACAGAAATCTCAATATAGCTTTTAGGCTTCTCAATACAATAAAACACAAACTTGGAATATCGGATGCAATAGTTGAAAAAGTAGCTTACATATATAGAAAGGCTCAAGAAAGAGGATTTGTACGTGGTAGAAGTATTCCTGCAGTACTTGCAGCTGCTTTATATCTTGCATGTAGAGACTTGGAAGTTCCAAAAACTATGAAAGATATTGCTGTAGCTAGTAATGTAAAGAGAAAATATATTGCAAGAGTATACAGGCAACTAATACTTGAACTTGACTATAAAGTTCCAAATCCTGATCCGGTCAAATGTATTGCTAAGATTGCAAACAAAAGCAATTTAACTGAAAAGACAAAACGTCATGCACTTGATATTATGGAAAAAGTTACAGAAAATGAAATATCAGCTGGTAAAGACCCAATGGGATTGGCAGCTACTGTTCTTTACATATCATGTATGAAAACGGGCGAAAGTATAAGTCAAAAAGAAATCTCAAATGTAGCAGGAGTAACAGAAGTAACATTAAGAAATAGGTTCAAAGACATAAAGAAGCAACTGATTGATCTAAATTAGGCCATAGACTTTAAAAACCTACTGTGATGCTTGTTTATTGTGATCAAGCGAGCTATATTCTTACTGCATAAATAGATAAAGCTAAAAATTCATATTTTGTTTTGCTTTACTGTACTATTTTACTATAACCGTTCCCACCATTCCAGGATATACTTGGCAGAAGTATGGAAAAGTCCCTGCTGTGGTGAATGTATGTTGAAAAGTTCTACCGGTAGTAATCAATACATCAGGGAAAGTTAAGCCAGAATTAAACTCTTTTCCTTTATTTGGATCACTACTATCTTTGCCAGATGTCACAGTATGTAGCGCAATATCGTTATTTGTCCACTTTACTGTATCGCCAACTTTAATATTGATTTCCTTCGGATCAAATCCATTCATATGATTAGTAGAGGCACCCTTAGGGATTGATACGTCTATAGTTGCAGCAAATGCAGGATGTGCCTTATATGGACCTAAAATAGTTATGGCTAGTGATACAGCTATCAGGCTTATAGGCAAGATTTTGTTGTTGTCATTCTTAT
>DATFDI010000057.1:0-17137 GCA_035252175.1 Nitrososphaeraceae archaeon | reverse complement strand
CACATTGTCTCCCTTAATAAGAGGAACGCTTTCAAGAGCATCAGCTAAATATCGTTCATCAATAGGAGGTATTGCCTCCAAAGGAGCAACTATAACTTTCTCAGCTGGAACTGCTTTGATTTTTCTTACAACAACAGTATCATCTATAGCTACCCCTGCGTTATTTCTTACAAGGCCATCCCCTTTGATTATTCCCTTGCCCTCGTCAGAAGGATAAAGTGGTAAGCACTTTGAAACCGTTCTTCTATTTTTTCCTTTTATCTCAATAACATCGCCAGTAGATGCGTTTAGGGAATACATGGAATCATGGTCAATTCTAGCAATTCCACGGCCCACATCCCTAGTGTAGGCCTCACGTACTTTGAGTGATATGGTACGAGTAATAGGCATATACGATTATAGTACTTGTTGTCAATCACTTATTTTAAAGTGTCTTATTCAATATAAATGGCATTTAGGCCGTAAAATAATAATCAATACATTCAATCAATAGACATATGAATCATCACAAACTCATAATACTAACTAACCCCAAAGTACACAATCCAGCTGCTGCTCACTATGTAGATGCGTTGTAAAAAATAAGCCATATCCTAATATTCATAATGTTCACTAGATAAAAGATAAGACACGATACACAGCAAGGTACAAGAACTAGAGATTTCAATAGTTTCACTGAGAAAGGGACAAATTAAAATACGATGCTACAGCTCATTTATTCGATCAGCTTTTAGGTATATCCACAGAATTACGAGATTGAGCAAAAGCATAATCATGTATACCATAATCTGAATTAGTTTTAAGATTCATTATAAATAGTGAGGATATCCGTATGGTAGTTTTTTTGCCATCCTTTACTATGCCAGATATCTCACAATAACACTTATTTCATAGCACATATTATATTGCATATTATTATTATGTCGTTGAACGATAATAACAATTTCCGAAAATATAAATTGGTTGCGTTGACTTGCTCCTTTCTGGATTGTTTGTTTTTACGTTTTTTTCTACTAATAATCTGCCTCTGGTCAGCAGCAACAACAACCAGAACAACAACAGCTGCAAACCTTGAACCCATCTCAGAATATTATGACTAATGCTACTGATAATACTCTATCACTTAGAGGTAGTGCTATTACTTCGGTAAAACCTGATAAAGTGAAAGTGTCTTTAGGACTTGAAAGTACTAACAAGACTGCAAATGCAGCATTAGATGCAAATTCGAAAATAATAACCAAGTTATTGATGCATTAAAAGAAGCTGGTGTTAGTAATAATGAAACCAGTACGTCTTCGTTTAGTATATCTCCAAACTATAATTACAATTATTCACAACAACAATCTTCCGATATCACTGCAAGAAAAATAATAGGATTACTGTATCTAACACAATACAGATAGAAAGCACAAACATCAATAACACATCAAAATGGATCGATACTGCTATCAATGCAGGTGCAAATATGGTAGACAGAATTGACTTTGTAGTATCTAACAAAAAGTTACAAGAAACTAGAACTCATCTCATAAATCAAGCTATGCAAGATGCAAGAGCAAAAGCTGATATTCTTGCTTCTGCAGCTAAGATGAAAGTGGTAGGAATAAGGTCAATTTACCTCAACGGGCTTGACTTTCAACCTACATTTTCGTCTATTCCATTAGCAAGACAGTCGGCTGCCGCAGGAGCAGAACAAGCCAGACCGACTCCCATTATTTCGGGGCAAGAAGAGATCACAACCAATGTGGATATTGTATTTCTAATTCGATAATAGAGTATGGAATTGATATAGTCATTAGGTTAGCTTAGCAACTATTTGCTACAAGTATAGACCTTACAATTTGTCTTTTGTCTTTTCAATTTCAATTTGAATTTCAATTAATTCACTACTATCTTCAAAATGATGGAACTCGTGCTAACTTAAAACATCATTATAGCTGCTAATACTATTGAATATGACTACAACCAATGTGACAACTTATTCTAAACGTAGTAGAATAGACGCCTACAACTTATTCTAAAGGAGAAACTAGTTAAAAGCGCATGAGATAATCTTTGTTGGTTTGATTACAATGATGCAACTTGGCATATTCACTAAGCAAAGCGATATGACTGCCTGTTGGATATCCATACTAAATGCACTTATTTATTTTGCTAATTTACTATATCTTTCGTTCCTCAGTATGTTCCCTCATAGAATGGCGTTCATCGACAGCAAAACTAGGATATAAGGTCATTCCTCCATCCACAAAGAACGTAGTTCCCGTTACATAACTTGCTTTGTCCGAGGCAAGAAATTCGACTACGTTTGCCACTTCATTAGCAGTTGCAACTCTGCCCATAGGTATACGATTGATTACCTTTTCCAGTTCTTCGATATTTTCTCTTAGCTCTTTATTCATATCTGTGTCGATTGCACCTGGGGCAACAACATTTGCCCTAATGTTATCTTTTGCTAATTCTAGCGCCATAGTCTTTGTCATCATCTCAAGCCCAGCCTTTGAAGTAGCATATGGAACGTAGTGTGGTTTAGGTATTGTTTGATGAACTGATGAGATGTTTATTATACAACCACCTTTCGGATCCTGTTGAGCTTTCATATATTTTGCGGCTTCTCTACTGCAGACAAAAGGTCCAGTAAGGTCAACTCCTAATATTTTGTACCATTCGTCTATACTTGTCTCAGTCAGAGGTAGGTCTTCTTGAATCCCGGCATTGTTAACTAAAACATCTATTCTGCCAAAATGCTTTACAGTTTCTGATACCAATTTTATACAATCTTCTTCTTTGGAAACGTCTGCTTCTACTGCAATCGAATCACAACTAGTTCCTAGATCATTAATGTGAGTTGAAACCAATTTTGCTTCTTCTACCTTCCTTGAGTTTATTACAATGCCATAGTAATCCTTTGAATTAGCAAAAGATACTGCTATAGCTTTTCCGATTCCCTTGCTTGACCCAGTTACAAGAGCTATCTTTTTATCTGCTGCCATATATACAATCAACTAAAATACAAAATATATATTTTATAGAAAACGATATCAATAACAGTTATTTTTATCGAACACCTACAGTAGCTTTGGTTGTTATGAAATAATTTATAAACGGTGAGATGCTTTGCTTTATCCAATCATACATATCTAAAAATCGATCCATCTATCCTATAGCTCCTAATCCACTCTACCAATATGCTTTGATAAGCACGTCACTCTACCCGCAAGACAAGGCGCGTGCAATATATCATTGGGATATATACTACCCGATATGTATCTATTCATCTAAACTACTACTACATAATTGCGCAGAATATGATAATAGTATTATTAGTTATTGCGTATTTTGCGAGTTATCAGTTAGTTCCAGTATTACTTACGATAATATCTTATTATAATATAATATATTACTATATTATATAAATATCTTAGCACCACTCATATTCATCAATTCTTTCGTCATTACCGTCGTCAAGTTCGTCAAGCTGGATTTAAGTACGTTTTGTAGAGGTTCAACTCACATGCTTTTAGCAAGAAAATTAATGAAAGATTAGTTATGCGCGTTGTTGAATCATATAATTGGAATCTCCACCTTAACATGAGAACGAAATTAAACAACCAATCAAGCTAGCTTGACTATTACCTGCTTTGTATTGAAGTAACGTTAATTCATTTGGTATGTTCTTTCGTTTCCTTCGATAATCTCATCCTGATTTTCTAATAATCTTGTTTGATAATACTGCACGCCTCTTCTATAATACCATCATCTAGAATTTTTATTCTCTGCTCTACTAACATTGCCTAATTCCAAAGAGTATCGAATACATCTAATGTTGTTCTTTGCCTTGCTTTTGATTACTATAGAGGATCTGTAATGCAATTTGCCATTCAATAAAATTATTGGGGCCAGGTATTCTGATTCACTTATCATAAAATTTCCATTTATCCCATCTAATGCCGCATTTCATCTACAATTGATATCAGATCCTTAAAATAAGCGATATTATCTTGTGATCTCAGATATTTTAATTCAATACCTCTTTGCATGAATAAATGCGTTTCTTACTGGCTCAATTGTAATGGCTAATGCAGGCCTGGTATAGTTCATACAAGTATCTATTTTCTTATCCGAATCAGAGAAAAATTTAGTTCTGCACCAATTACATTCTGCTTACCATGCGATACCTCAGTCCTTTCGCTTATTGTATCTGATGGCGCTAATATAGTCAAAGAAGTCAATCCAAAAATATTACCAATTTGTAACTATAAAAGAATAATGCAAATGCCGTGTGGCTTGCGGTATCATGGATACTATCTATTGATGAATCCATTATGATCATTAACTCAAGAAATAAAAATGTGAGTTTTGATGAAATCTTGTTTCTATTTATTTATTTATTTATTTATTTGTCTGTTTGTTTGGTCTTTATTTATTGAAGCTTAGAAACCAGCTGGTCTAGCTGCTGTGGCAGTATCTCTTGATGTTTGCTCAAATGTTTTTGCTGCATTAACTCCTATTCTTGAAACTTCCTTTAGATTATCTCTTGTATTCTGAACACATGTTTTGAATGCATCTAGATTTGAAAATATAGTGTTGTTTACGAGCTTTGTTGCAGCAATTGTGTTATCTGCAATACTGCTAACAGTTCTTGCATATATGTCAGTTATCCTTCTAGGAGACGTCCAGTAATTCCAAAAAGCACCGTATGCTCTCTCTATTGTCGGAACCCATGACGATTGTAGTGAATTGACAATCTCTTTTTGCGATTCTAGAAAGTTATCAGCTATTTCTCTTGCTGTTTGAATAGTTTGTTCCTGATATTGGTTAGCAGCTTGAGTATAACGTGGAACTTGGCTTCTTGCTTCGTCTATAGACCTTCTGACATGGTCTCTGGTTTCATCTATTGCATTGTTAAATGATTGTCGTTGCTCTTCTACCTGAGAAGGAAATGATGTAGTAGTAGCAGTAGTTTTTATAGTTGTAGTTGATTCTTCCTCCACTTGATCTTTACGCTGTTGGTCTTTTCTTGTATTAGACATACTGTTATTCTTAATTAAAAACTGGCATATAAACTAATGGCTTTTAATGGCTTTAAATACCATATACATCCATAATATTGACAAAAACCGAGATAATATTCCATAGTTGGCAGTGACATATGTTAGATATTTTTGATAAATTATATGCAATACAGCTCATGATTTATTTCGATAGGCAATTAATTAGCGATGTAGTAATCTGTGAGTTCTTGTACCTCTGAATCTTCTTCTATCTGCCATCTAGACAAACAAACTTACCACTATAACAACCATCACCATGACGACCATGTCAGCTAAGGCTCGATTGCAAGACTTTTCTAAACACCTCCTGCAGTAACAGCAAAAGCAACAGGAGCCATCATCTTCAGGTAATCAATTCTCTGCAAGACTAACAGGTGATAATGAGGTGCCCCCAGTTGACACAGATGCTACAGGAAGAATTAGACTAATTGTAAACTCTGAACAGGACAAATTTAGACTATCAGATATCTCAAATTTAAATGGTATAGTCACGGGACCGCATATCCATAGTGCAGTTCTGGTACAAATGGACTTATAGTAGCAAACATTAATGTCCGTGGTGCTTTTGCATCCGCCTCAGCTGGTTGTGGAGGAGGATCAAGTGCTACGACATCTGCTTCTACTGGTGGTACTATTACCTCTGCTGATCTTAAAGGTCCATTATCAGGAAAGCAAATCTTCGATCTAATCAAGCCTATAGAGGATGGTAATGCCTATGTCAATATCCGTACAAACCAAAATCCAGATGGGGAAATTCGTGGACAACTAGCACGTTCGGCTAACGAAGATGGAGATACTTTTACAGGAGCACCAGCCACCGCGTCCACATCACCTTCTGCTTCGGCATCAGCTATAACTCCATAGGATGGATATACGCACATGACAATTATATTAAGATAAATAAAAAGAAATAGGGGAGTTAGTCCAAACTATCTACTACTACCTACTTGATAGTCCTTTTTTCAGATCATCGTAGTTCATAACAGGAATGGCATCAACATTAGCACCCATCCACTGGAATAGAGGTTCGACTAGTGCAGGTACTTGGCTATTATTTTCTATATTGACTATGAAAGCTGCTGCCCTATGGCCATCTATAGGCAGGAAGTATGCTGCTTCAGGTTTAACTTTATTCATATAATCTTCAAGTTTTTTCATAAACTCTGGGTCTTGCACCATTTTATTTCCGGCTTCTGTAGGAACTCTAGCTCGAATTAAAAATCTCATATTGTTGCGTTGGACGTAGGATTGAATCTACTAATATTATTTTTGAATAATTGTTCTACCATCTATGTGGGAATTTGAATGTTAAGTCTCATTATGTGATAATATCAGGACAAGAGAGACATTTGGACAAGAACAAGTCTATCAACGGCAGCTGCAATGTAATTCATGTAATCATAATTTTTCAACTCATGGTCGTAGTCGTAAATGCAGATGTCGCCACGCTCTTAATCATGCCGCAGGAATATCAATATAGTTAAGAATATAGGCTTTTATATTTAATGAGGTTTGGCACGTACACTGCTAATTGAAGACTTCTGAAAAATCCTTAAATCTATCAATTCAAAGCTTAGCATTATCTAAAAGAAATATGGTGGGAAGATACTTTTGTAACTATTGGCACTGTGCAAATGTACTTGGCTAGAGTTAGCTTTATCTTTTTGTCACTATATAGCGAGCCTTCAAAGTAGCAGAGATTGATTATAATAGGTTAATTTCTAATAAAAAAAGAAGAATTGTATAAATCTAATCCTAGACAAGTCATAATTGCTGGCGGAGGTTATGCTGGCATTCAAGCCGCTCTTACATTGGAGCATCTACTTAAAGGGTCAGATACAGAAATTTCATTAATAGATAAAAACGCATACCATACTTTACTTCCGAGTTTGCCGGAAATAATATCAAATCGGGGATTTTCAATCATTGACTATAAGGATATCATACAAGATAAGAAAATAGAGTTTATTCAAGCAACCATAACTAATATTGATCTAGGTAAGAAGTTAGTTGATATTACTGATCTGCAAAATAATCATTCTTCATTAAAATATGATTTCCTAGCCATTTCTTTAGGTAGTCAACCTTTTTTACCTAATATTGAAGGATTAAAGGAGCATGCATTTCTATTCAACACAATACAAGATGCACAAAGAATAGCTGAAAGAATTTTAGATCCAAATCTAAATAGCAACATAGTCATAGCTGGAGGAGGCGCAACAGGAGTAGAGCTCGCTGGAGAAATTGCATCTGTGATAAATACGCGACAACAAAAATATAATGCTAAGTCGAGCGACGTTAAAATCATATTGGTATCTCCACATATATTATCTGGTTTTCCAGACTCTGCTGTACGGTGGATAAAAGGATACCTTGTAAGTTTAGGAGTTAAGCTACTCCTCTGTTCTGAATGCTACGTGTCAGAAGTCAAACCAAATATGATCTATCTTGAAAACGGAACTCAAATTACATATACAATGTTTGTCTGGACAGGTGGAGTATCTGCATCTTTCCTCTTAAAGAAGACTGGATTGAAGATCGGTGAAAAAGCACGAGTTATTGTCAATAAATACCTGCAGGCTGAGGGAATGCGGGATGTTTTTGTGGTTGGGGATGCAGCTTTAGTACTTGATAGCAAGGGTAAGCCGTTACCAACAAACGCATACTTTGCTGAACAACATGGCCGAATAGCAGCACAAAATATCTATGCCTTATTGAAAGGAGAAACAAAAGAATTACAGGAATATAGACCTGAAATAGCCGGATCCACTTTTGCTATTTCAATCGGAAAAGACTTTGCTGTCTCAAGAGTAGGAGGATTAGATCTTTTTGGTTATTCTGCCAGTAAACTTAAGAAATTCATTAAAATGAAATATTTAAAAGATATAGCCGGTTCTTCTTTAGCAGCCAAAGAACTTTATAAATTTTAGCCTCGCAAACAAAGCTAAGTTCAGTAAAGGAATTAGAACTAAATGCCTACTATGTGATGGTTCATTATGCAAACATTGACGATTTCTTATTATGCTGCTATATTTAGAGAAGGTAATAACTAATAGCAACAGTACTATAGAATCAGCTAGTGGAACGACACTTTATGAACTTGATAGGGAGACAAGTAAGATGGAGAAAGTTTCATATTAACTGCTGCCACCCATAGCATCATTCGTTTCCTGCTCTTGTAATTTACTCAACTCACTTAACAAGAATTGTTTGTACTTCTTTTTCTCTTCCTCACTCATTTTGTCGAGATTTGAGCTTAATGTTGAGCCAATAGTAGATATTCTATCAATGAGGTCCATCGTCATGAACTTTCCTACACTACCTATTCTAGACATTACATCTAGCTGTTTTTCAAAGATATTGTTAACAGACTGGAGATCTGCAGTCATCTCTAATCCCTTGTGAGTAATTTTATATCGTCCATTCTCTAATTCAGCTATCAAACCTTCATCAAGTAATCTGCCAAGCATTGGATAGATTAGTCCTGGTGAAGGCCTCCATTTACCTTGGCTTTGTAAGATAGCGTTATCGATAATTTCTTTGCCTGTCATTGGCTGTTCAGTCAATAAATCCAATATGTAACGTCTAGAAAAACCTCTTGGAATTGAACTTCCGACTTTAGATAACCAATATGATATTGTGCTCATATCACTAGTAATATCGCTAGCGACTTATTAAGGTAACTATGAGTCGAGCTCTGCAATAGGAGGATGTAGAGTTCGCATGTACAGTCAGCCCAAACTCTAAAGAAGCGTCTATCTTACTACATATTACTTATAATTGGAACGTGCAAATATGCATTTGTAACAGTTATACTGCAGCTCATGTTACATAAGTAACGTAGACGCGATAAAACTTTACCTGACACAATGCAACATGAGTACCTTAGAGATACTCAAATACCAATTTACAAAGAATGTGTATGCTGTAATAGTAGAACACAATTTACCTGTGTCAAGTGTGGATATTGTTACAGCTGCCACTGGAAGACAGAGAGAGTTGAATCAGAGAGTTCTAGCGAAATATTCCCTACCCCTACAAGAATAGTAGAACAACGGTTGGCTGGGAAACGAATGGCTACGGATGTACACGGCCATCAAATAGAGGCAATCTGCAACTATCATACATGTAGTCATAAATTTTCACTACATGGCCAAAGCGGTAGTAAATGCAAATGTCCCCATCCTCTTAATTATGCACTATGGAAATCAGTTCCTAAATAGCAAAACTTTAACAGCTATCATTCTATATTTTAAAGAGAATAATATTGAAAAAAACTTACTCTATCCTGAGATATTATAAACCAAATCTCATAATTCGTTACATATTTGTTTAATAATAAAGTTATAAAAATAATATTCATATTCTAATTTCAGACTATTTTTATTCTCCTCATCGAAATATTTTCTACAGGTTGGGGGTGAGCAGTCTTTCACAGTAAGCAACAAGGAGTCTATCATATGTTGATAACAATGGTAGCGATGGTTTCAATTCTAGTGGTTGGCTTTTATTCTTATTCTTCTTCCCTAGCTTTATCTCTGCAATCAGTAATTCCGCATCACAAAATATCTGATAAAAAACTGGACAGTGATAGTAGAGATGATATTAGTAGTATTAGCTCAGATACTAAAAGTTCGGATCACTTCACTAAACGCAATATCAAAAATAATGATGAAAATAACAATCAAGGCACAGATCACGACAGCAATACAGATCAGATCTGTCGTCTGTAGAATCCTCAAAATTAGGAGAACAACAACAGCAGCGAGAAAATGGAGAAAATGTTGCACCAAGTGGGATACTCATACCAGAGACAAGATGTGAACAAGGATCAAACTGCACTGATCAACATGGCTTAAGCGATAGTGCTACGACTACTGCATCTGATAATACAACAGAAGATAATACGCCATTTGTTTTATCTTTACCATTTCCATAACTAAAGACATGTTCCTTATGTTAAAACTCAAATGGCAACTACTATTTTCTCAAATATTGATAAAAATATACTTATCACTGATAAATCGATATATGCTCATCATTTGGAAGTAAAATTGTAGATAATCGGGGAGGAGGATTAGTGAAGTTAGTAGATGATATGTATGTGACCATAACGACTCAAAACGAGAAATATTATTCCTATCTGTTCTTTGATAACCACATCTATTCTTGTCATTTAAACGGTACAAATGATAATCATTATCAACATAATCACTCTGAATCCTATTCTTCTTTGCCTGCTCGTTCCCATATTCAATATAAAGAATCAAACTCTACTAGTGTAGAACAAAGAGAACAATCATCATTATCGTCATCGCCTAAAAGAATTCTCATTGTAGACGATGATCCTGATATTAATTTAGCCTTCAAGGTGGGTTTAGAGGATTATGGATCGTTTGACGTATATACACATACTGATCCACTAGAAGCCTTATCTAACTTCAAGCCTCATTTTTACGATCTATTATTATTAGATATAAATATGCCAAAGATGAATGGCTTTGAGTTATGCAAAAGAATATTGGAAATAGATGTTAATGTAAGGATTTGTTTTATCACTGCAGGTGACACAAATATAGACGCATTAAGGGAACGATATCCCACATTAAGTATAGGGTGTTTTATAAAAAAACCAGTTACAATAGAGAATTTGGCTAAAAGGTTATTGGCAGAGTTAGATTAGTTTATGATCTTCATAATATTACTTCTTTACTCATTGTACATTATTAACAATTCAAAATGTCAATTTCGAAATTAATTCAGGTTAATTATTGACAAAGATAGGACATAATCCTTATAGCATAGTTCCGTATATTACCGTACTATTCAATATGCCAAAACCAGGATACAAATCCATACAGTAAATGAATATGTATACAAAAATTCTAAGTTTATCAGGAAAACAAAAAAGGATTAGAGATCAAAGGAGTAAGAAGCTTCTCTGGCTATCTTACAAGTATGATGGAGGAGATATGCTACAGATGAGAAGTCTGATTGTGTACATGTCGGGTTTGTTTATTCTTTGCCTGAGCTATATAACAATGAGAAGGTTAAGGCTCCTCCCCAGCATACACGGACACAGAGTTAGCGAAAACGGCGTGGTTTCAAGACGTCAACCATCACATATTAGAATCCAAAAGCAATATGCATAGGCTGTCATATTGTAAACTAATATCTAAAACGGATTATCACAAACTAAGGCAGAATAAACATGGAGTCTGTATAAGGTAAAAACGTATCATTCCGACAAGCTACCTAAACTAGAGCGTTCAAAAAGAAAAGAACAAAAGGAAAGCAAGCGACAAGAATTGTCAAATATCGAATTAAAAAAGATAGTAAGTCATATGTTCAGCACTAGTTAACGATGGGAATAATGGTTCTGATCTCAATATATTAAGTATTTCATGACATAGACATCAAATATTCTAGTTCTAGTCATATCTTATCTATAATCATCGCATATTGGCCCATTCTTCTCCCTTTGTAGTTACTGACTTGCCAATGCTATAGACATTATATCCTCCAGTCTTCTCTATTTTACCTTTTTTTTCCATATACTCAATCATCAAAACTGATTCTCCGGAGTCGAATTTTCCTGTTGAGATCAGTCTTTCTTGTAGCTTATCATAGGCAACCGATCCATTATTGTTCTTTGATAAGTCTTTAAAGACTCTCCAAAATATTGGTTCGTTTGCTTTGTAGTCTGGAGTAAATTTTATTTCCAAGATGAGATCATAGTTAAGATATGGACATTATTATTGTTATTTTGATAAGCTTGAATTATAGTCGATAGCAAGGACAACATTCCCTCCCCCTTTAACTTGAGTATTTTCCTTTCTAAATACTGATTATGCTACTACAAATACAAATGCAAAAGATATTGACGATTCGTATGAAATTCTAAAACTGAATGCATCTATTATCGCTCAACAGTCTTTCTTGTTATTACGCTCAAATTATCGTTAAATCTTCAACCGATGAAACTGCAACCATTCCTCCACTACTAAAGGTTTTTCGTCGTCTGTGGAATACCTGTGTAGCACCCACTATGTATATCTAATTTCATTCCAAGTTCAAATGACGACCATTTGACGATGACCTGACGGTATATCTGACGTATATGTAAATTTCTGGGAAGATAGATCACAATGTGACTTCAACTGCTGCATCAAATATCGAATAATACTTTTTCACCTCGCCTTCGCCATATTTTAACTTGAATTTCTTCACTATATCGTCAACGCTCTCACTGTCTGTTATCAGTTCACCTCTTGCATGTTATTCACAGAAATCTTCAGTGTTGGATTGGCTCGCAGATTCTTGTACCACTCAGTATCAGAACCTTGAACTAGAAGCAAATACACAAGTGTTGCCTTCATGTACAAACCAGACTGGCCTAGCTATATCTCTGTCGGATATTCTACCTTTAACACTTAGCTTATCTCATCTGCTCTATCCAATCTATGGCGAAGATGGCTTTGAACATGAGATTCCATGCGACCCATATAAAATATAGGTTTCGCAAGTTACTCATACTACAATTTCTATATTTTACTCGTCATTTTTTGTGAATTGTATCGTATTATCAGATTCAACTAGCCATTTTCTATTGCTGCAATTCGCTGCAAAAAATACCTTGTCTGTAAATAATATTATGGACATAGATTAACTGTGCAGCATCAAAAGTCAAATTCACCAACAGTAACAACGCCGGCTACTAAGGCTGTTTCTTCATCGCGACTATCAATAATATTAGCTCTCATCACTTTGGCTCAGTTCATGGTAGTAGTAGATTCTACAATTGTACAAGTTGCATTGCCATCGGTTGGAAGAGATTTTGCTGTATCTGTCAATGGATTACAATGGCTAGTTACTGCTTATGGCCTGACTTTGGCTGGCTTTCTGATGCTTAGCGGCCGTTTAGGCGATATCTATGGTCACAAGAAGCTATTCATCATAGGAATTCTATTATTTTCTCTTGCTTCATTGACAGGCGGCCTTGCTCCTTCTGAAACTGTTTTGATACTTGCAAGAGTGGTTCAAGGACTAGGCGCTGCTATGGCTTCTGCTACGGGACTATCGATTCTAGCCAGAGCCTTTCCAGAAGGTAAAGAGAGAAATCGCGCTTTAAGTGTTTTTTCTGCGGCAACAGGTTCAGGCTTTGCTGCTGGAATGGTCTTAGGAGGAGCAATCACAGCAACCTTGGGATGGAGATGGGTATTTGACATTAACGTGCCAATAGGAATTGCTGTATCATTACTATCGATCAAGTACATATCAGTAGGTGCTACAAGGCGAACCTATGAAAACAGAAGTCATCTCGATATATTCGGGGCAATTTCAGTAACGGCTGGGCTAATGTTACTAGTTTATTCTTTAAACAGCGCACAGAATATTGGCATAGGGTCTCTTCAAACAATTGGGCTTCTGCTATCGTCAGTCGTAGTTCTAGCTGCCTTTCTTTTGATCGAGTATCGCTCAAAGACGCCTCTTATGCCCCTTGGATTCCTACGGAGAGGCTCAATCTTTGGAGCAAATGCAGTGGGCTTGCTTCAGGTAGGGTCATTTGTGGGAATGATATTTATCCTAACGAATTATCTTCAGCAGGTGCGCGGTTACTCTGCGCTTTCTACGGGCCTTGCATTTCTTCCTATGGGTATTGTATTTCTAGCCGTTTCTGCATTTTTGTCAGCGCGATTGGTAGATCGCTTCGGTGTCAAACATATCATAATTTCAGGTATGGCTTTGCAGACAATTGGCTATCTACTCCTTTCACCGATCTCTCTTACTGAGAGCTACATTGGAGGATTGCTTGTACCAACGCTCATCATAGCCTTTGGTACAGGATTAGGCTTCACCGCAATTAACATAGCCGCGCTGACTGGAACTAGAAGAGTGGAAGAAGGCCTAGCTTCAGGATTAATCAATACTTCTCGCCAAATCGGAGGCCCAATAGGTCTAGCAGTACTCTTAACAGTTACGAATCTTGTGACACCGCCTTCAACAGGACAGTTAGCGGTACAATCATCAGCAGTAATGGCGATGATGACTGGATTTGGTTACGCATTCTTGGCAGCCGCAGTGCTCACTGGTATAGGAATTATCATTACGGCCTTGCTCAAACAGAAAAGACATCGTCAGGCTGAAATAGCGCCAACCATTCATCAGAACTAAGAGATCCATCCATATGACAATGGCGGCAGTCATACTTCTATGGTAACAGAGTTTTCTGTAGAACTTAATTTTGGTTCCATGTCAATCAGTTCGAAAAGAGCTTTCGCATAAGCTTTGATAAAAACTGAGCCCTTTTCCCCGTAGCTACGCATTAATGTGATTACTCGTTTTCCACCCGGTGAAACAGCTTCACTATGCTCCACGAAATAGGCGTAATCTGAAAGAATGTCAAGATATTCTAGAATGCTTGTAAGCGACAGTGTCCCGAATTTAGCAAGAATAATTGTGCTGGAGCTATTTTGAGCTACCTCTCTTGTCAGTTGAACTATTTCTTCAACAGGGGTAGCTTTCAAAATCTTCCTGAATTGAAATTTGAACATTTTTACCATGCCAAGCCTTTGAAAGTACCTATCGAAGCTGGCGTAGGACATGAAAAGCTGGTTCACAAGAGTGTTGAGGCTTATGTTGCGTTTCTTAGCTTCTTCTTCAAGAGCTAGGAAAGCGCTTTCATTAATTCTAAAGGATCTAGTAACTGTCTTTTCAGGCACGTTTGATCAAACACGAGCATATATCTTGATTCTCTTATTTCTATTATTCTCTGTGGTATGAAAAGCAGTATTATCTCCTCACATTAAACACATGGCATAGACGCTGTCCGTCCCTGCGTAGTATATCACTGTATAATATTTGGGGTTAGCTGGTTATCTCATATGATTTAAGTTCTAAGTAGACTCATCTTATCATTGTAACAGTTAATTTGCATATTATTATTAACCAATTACAATTATGAGGAAAAGAACCAAGGAAACCCAAGACAAAGTGACTTCTAAACGTAGAAAAGATAGTAAGAGCAAGAAAATTGTCTCATCAAAGATGAGCAAGTTTGCTAGTGATTTTAGAATTCCTGACGATGATAAAGGCAAATGTCCAAAATGCTCTTCGGAGATGATACCACATCCTGCCTCAATATCAATGTCTTTGAGTTCATCACCCGATGAAAAGAGTAACATGAGAAAAATAAACATAGAGGATCAGGACGCAAACTTTGTCTTTAAATTTAGATCATGTAAAAACTGTGGATACAGCGAGTTCTATCTACATAACAAGGGAAGCGGAACCAGGATTTAGCTTTAACTACAATTTCATGATGATAGCCACAACTATCCTAGGAATCTATATGAATATAACATGCATAATCATTTAACTAGAAGTAGGAGAGTTAGACTATTTTAGCAAAATCATATGAAAATATGTCTTTGCATTGGTTAGATTTCATCTGACATAATTTTATATCACTATTTATCTTTAGTAATTCCTGCAATAACTCAGATTTATCCAATTTTAAGTAATATAATGCCAATGCATGACTTATGCCCTCGACTATTAATCCAATATTTATAGAAGCATCATAAGCAACTATTATTTCAATAGTGTAATTCCATCCATGCTTTAGCCTTTCAATAATTTCAGATACCTTGTCTGCATTAGGAAGCTTTGCTCGCTTGTCTTTATCTTGAAATGCTTCTACATATTCACTCAGTCTGAAGTTTACAGATCCTTCCACATTGTAGCCTCGATCATTATTTCTATTGGGCTTGTACCATGCCAAGTAGTATTGAGATAATTTTTCAAAATCATCTGATGCCACTAAAAGAATGGTTTCAACACTACCAATTCCTTTGAATGTATCTCTTACTGATTGATAATCGCCATTAAGAGATAAAACAAGTGCTTCCTTGATTTTATTTAGCGACAATATCCTGCGATCCCTTGGAAGATAAAAATCAATTAAATCTTCAGTATGCAACTTCTGCATATGATATGAATTATAATTATAAAAACGATATTAATTCCATGGATTGTATTGCGTATTTGGATTGATATGTAAAGTAGCAGAAGGCAGGAGAAGGAGTTTGGGAAGGACAAACTGATCCGTTCTATTCGAATCTCAGAAAATAATGATTACATCAACTCTTTTTGCTTGTTTACCGCCGCAGCCATACCCTCTTGTCATTTGAGAAGTCCTAATAATGTAATGATTACTTAACAAGACCTATATATGTAATGGTACTTCTGCACACCATCAGGAATTTTGTAATAGTTATAAGTTGACATATTTCTTAGTGTAGCCCATAGCATTGGGCCATGCTACTGAGATTTCTAACAGGTGGAAGAACTAAGAGTATCTTTAGTTTTCACTTGAGCAATAAAGGCTTATCCAATATGAAATATCGATCTCACTATAGAATAACATTATCTAAAGATTACATTTCGGCAATCTCTATATCAACATACACCTGGTCATTTCTAATTTGCTCAAAAATGCAGTCAAAGTTGTAAAGGATGATGAAACTATCACAACTACATTAGACAAGAAGAAGTTGTGGTAGTTAAGGATACCCGTACAGGGATAGATCCTCTCATTTTACCAAGATTGTTCACAAAATTCGCTACAAGTTCCTCATAAGGCTAGGATTAGGACTGTATATCTCTAAGAAAATAATAGAAGCTCATGGTGGCAAAATATGGGCCGAGAGTAACCCTGACAGTAAAGGTGCTATATTTGCATTCAGTCTTCCGATTTCGTGAACTATGATATACGTACTGGCTATACAAGGTATATGTTATATGGAATGCCGATTAAATGCGTTTGGATCTAGGCTTGAATTCAAATTCTGTCCCACGTTTCTTGTTCTAGTTGACCGTGAATGATTCGTTTGACGCGATAGGAAAAAAGGTCAGCTCACTATGATTAAGTGCTGAGACTGTAACTAATAATACTATGATAATACATTCTAAAATAATCTTAGATAGTTGATAGAAAATGACCATGAAGATGACGATTCATTCTCTAACGAGTCTGAACTATTACACAAATCAGTATACTCCAGTGATGGGAAGAAATTAGG
>DATFDI010000056.1:0-7680 GCA_035252175.1 Nitrososphaeraceae archaeon | reverse complement strand
GTCTTGATGCGCATCATATACTGTAAAGGGGCCAACTGCTATAATCGCAAAGACCAGCTTTAGGAGTACTATTATTATGATTATTGCAACAATTATAAGTATTATTGTCCATAACAAGCCTAGCACCATAGCAAGCTAATTTGTCAATATACTATAAAGCCCAAAATGGTAATTCTTATAGCATTTTCTTTGTAACATTGTTCGGTTCTAGGACTGAAATGCGCTACCTTGTTATTTACGCTAAAAGAAATAAGGACCAAGGTGAAACATCTGGCACCAAAAGTTTCAGAGCAAGGTACCATTATACTAAAATTTCCTAATTTATTGTAGTATTTGCTTCGACCAAATTACGGCTTTGAGGCATAATATATTAGAAAAAGAAAATAGAAAAATATCTACTTTATTTTTCACAGAAATATAACGCGTTAATTATAAGTACGCTCTCCATTATTAGATATATAGCATGACTGAGATAGATTGGAATGAATTGATACAATCGCAAAAATCAGTCATGGCGTGCGACAAATACTTTTGTGGGAATGTGATAGCACAATATCATGATCATATTATAATAATAGAAGGGGCTACTATAAAATCACATGAATATATAGTACCAAAGTCAAAAGTGGATCATTATGACGAACACAATCTTTATCTCAATATCACACGTGATGATATGATTTTAAATTTTGATTTCTAATAGTATCTACAATATTAATAAGCCTCAATTGCCCTTATATGGATAACATACTATACTAAGAAAATAGCGTGTGCAATCTATAGTTTTGCTAATATGGAAGGCAGGGTTCCGTGACACTAGTTGTAATTGGCGGACAAATGCAAAAGTAAATAGACAATGAAAGACATCTATTATTAGCAATAAGATGGGCCAAGATTCACATTCAGATTCTGAGATAAAGAAATTATATCAGTTAAAAAATATTGCTGTTGTAGGATTATCTAAGAATGAAGAAAAACCATCTCATCAGGTGCCCAAATATCTTATTGAACATGGCTACAATGTTATTCCAGTGAATCCTACAATAACGGAAGTTCTTGGACGAAAGTGCTATCCAAATGTGGCAGCTATTAACGAAAGGATAGATGTTGTTGATGTATTTAGAAAGTCAGAAGACATACCAGCAGTTATAGAAGATGTACTTAAGAAAAAAGATGGGATCAAAGTGGTATGGATGCAACTTGGAATACATAATGAAGATGCAGAAAGGAAAGCAAAAGAAAATGGCATAGATGTGATATATAATAGATGTATGATGGAAGAGCATAAGCGATTATTCCATGACGAGAATAAATCCTTTCGCAGTAGCAAACGCTAACTACGGCTTATACAGCAACAACAAAATCTCGCTGGTAAACAAATATCAGATTTGACGGATCTTATGAAAAATGTAGGAGCCCATACCAAAAGCATACCCCGCAGAATTCCAACGGCAAAATCCGAGGCCGAATAACAACTGGATGAAGAGACGCTTTGGTTATGCCGAATAGCCAAAAACAGAACACCTGATAGTGGACAATGGATATTTGAGCTCCACCACCAAGTGTCAAGTAATATAGATATCAGCAGCAGTTTTTAGAAATAAAAAAATTGTTTTATCAGAAGTAAAATAAATGATTTCAGTTAACAGAACTAAGAATGGTGGTTTCTGTAGGAGATGACTTTGGGACCAAGATTTCAGGAGATCATATTTCAACCGAATCTAAAAAGATATCCAATTCCTTCTATGCTAAACATTATGATGAAATTATGACAAAACTAGAGCTTCAGGCAAGGCAGGTATATAGAATACAAGAAGAAAAATTACTTAGTCAAAAGAAGAAAATAGTTCTGGTCGACGATGATCCTGATACTTGCATGGTTTACCAAATTGTATTAGAAGATGCTGGCTTTGAATGCGTATCGTATACTGATTCAGTTAAAGCTCTTCAAGAATTCAGACCTGCATATTATGACTTGATCTTACTAGATATCAAAATGCCTGTACTGAATGGATTTGAGCTTTGTAAGAAGATAAGAGAAATTGATAAATCTGTACATATAATTTTTATAACAGCTTCAGAGGCATATTACGAGAAGTTTAGAGGTCAACACTTTCCAGAACTAGGTAAGATTAACTATATTCAAAAGCCAATTGGAAATGACGAGCTAGTACGATTAGTAAATATGATAATAGCAAATTCAATATCTATAGACTAAACTAAAAATTTTATAAGAGAATGAATGGCTTTGAACCAACCTGTAATAATGATACGCAACAATTGGTGCACACTTGCTGCGAACGAACAACAAAGAAATTCGAATCCGGTCATTTAGTGCAGCTTTCAAGTTGTTCATAATAGGATCTGCGATATCTGATTATCTATAGTATCAAATATTTGGAGTTGATGGATTACTTAGTCCAACTGATTTGGAGCGATTATATCAGTAACAAAATCAATGTACCTCAGAGCAAAAACTTTAAAGTGCTAAAGGAACAATTATCTCAACTGTTTGTAACAACAAAAGAAAATCTATTGTTTGATGCAGAAGAGTTTTAAGATAGCCTCCACAAACTAGAGACGAGTGTAAGTCAAAAACTATTCTCTGAAACAGTAGCAGAATCTCGCAATACAAAATTACAGAATATTATATAAGCAAAGAGTAAAAAATATTCAAGGAGTATTTAAATCGTCAAATTCAAAAAGGATTCTTTAGAGACGATGTAGACACGTAGGCTATGGCATCTGGACTGGTAGCTCTCCATAATGCGTTGGCTGTAAGCAGATTTTAGAAATAAACCAAAATTTGAATAAAAAGGCTTGGATTGGGACAGTTAAAGCTATCATTAAGGTATTAGTTAAAACCATTCTAATAAAGACACAATATTAAATCTTAGTTGTTCTATTCTATCCTGAGTCAATTTTTACCACCGGTATATATTAAATTCCTCATAATAGGTGTTTTGAATATGTATGAAAAAGCCTCGGTCTAAATGTCCATCCTGTAGCTCTTGCACTTATAATATTGCCTATCTGGTCTTTTTCTGGTACACGGAATAAAAGGGTTGGTCATATGAAAAGACGATTTGATTTGATCAATTTCTGTCTAGATGTTAGATATCTAATATAATTAGAAAAACAAATGCTATACATAGACGTATTTGCATAATATTGACGCCATTTTCATGAAGATTTATTACTAGAGAGAATAGATAAGATAGTAACAAATTTTGGAGCCATCAACATAACATGAGCAATATTGGTCACATGCTAGAATATGTCAACAAAAGATCCGACGTAATAGACATTTTAGAGCGTGTATTGAATACTGTTAACTCAAATGAATATCATCTGAAACTTGAAGATTGCGTTCGTTTACTCGAGTCAGATGATATCCATTCGATTGGTTTTGTAGGCAATGCAATCAGAGAAAGACTTTTCAATAATATCGCAACATTTGTAAACAATATAAATTTAAACTATACTAATGTGTGCGTTACATATTGCAAGTTCTGTGCATTCTATCGTCCACCAGGACATAATGAGGGGTACGTACGTAGTAAGGAGGAAATAGTAAAGCGCGTATCAGCATGCAAGCAAAGGTATAATATAACGCAAATATTGATACAGGGCGGACATAATCCAGATCTTAAACTTAACTATTATGAAGAGATTTTCAGTGAAATAAAGCGCAAATGTCCAGGCATCGCAATTCATGGTTTAACGCCATCTGAAATCGATATGATTTCAAAGGTTGAGAGAAGCAGCACAAAAGAGGTTCTCTGTAGATTGAAATTGGCTGGTCTAGACTCTTTTCCTGGAGGGGGCGCAGAGATCCTTGATGATGATGTAAAATCAATAATAAGTCCTTTAAAAATAAAAACTGATGTATGGCTTAGAATAATGGAGGAAGCTCACAGTATAGGCCTTAAATCTTCTGCTACAATGATGTATGGCACGGTCGAAAATAATGAACAGTTAGCTAGGCATATCATGAAGATCGTAGATCTACAACAAAAAACAAGGGGGTTTATGGCATTTATTCCATGGAACTTCGAACCTAATAACACTGCAATTCAATCTGAAGGTCAAATAAAATATTCATCGGGCGGATGGAAATTATTGAAGATGATTGCGATATCTAGAATTATGTTTTACAACTCGATTCCTCATATACAATCCTCGTGGTTAACAAATGGTACAGGGCTAGCACAATTGGCCCTCTTCTATGGTGCAGATGATTTTGGAGGAACACTCATTGATGAAGAGGTAGTAAGCGCCACCGGCGCGCGCTCCACCGAAATTACCGCTAGCAGGATAATTGATACTGTAAGACAAATTGGTTATATACCAGCTGAGAGGGATAATTTTTATAAAATAATTCACGAATACCTATGACAACAATGTAGTAGATATCTTACGTTGCGTATTGTGTACAATAACATGTAGAACTAAAGAACATCATGTAGTGAAGTAATTGATAAAAATCGAATAGTGCAAATAGCTATTTGTGGAAGTCGAAGATGTGTGTGAAAATGCTGCAAAAAGTCTCTCGATATAATTTTTAATTGGCCGGAATTTTTGTCACTCGTTATTGGATCAAATATGTTTATTTTTATTATCTAGATCGATAATATAGCAAAAACTGTGATATACACGCCATATTCAACGGATAAAGTATCCAAAACGTTTAAGAAATTATTTGAAAGTTCTTGTTCTGCGTATAGTTGAGCAAAGATTGCACCAGCAAAGAATGCAGCAATGCCAGAAAGAATCAGCTTTTTATTAAAAAGTATTGTACTTTTGTATTTATTATACAATAGTATATTTTAGTCCGAAATCAGCCATCATCTATAAAATCATTCGTTGATTTTCATGTTTATCAACTAATTGATTGTCCAAAGTCAACAATCATATTATTGATCTCAAAGACCTGTCTGTCGCAAGTCTCTATCTAACCTGTCCTTACTAGTATCAAGGCAACTTTGCTTAAGGACAATGTATACACTAATTAATCATTATCTTGTATTATCTCCTATGTTTGATAATAATAGATCATCTGCCAGTCAAGAAGATCGAAGAGGAGAAGGAGTAGCATCGTCATCAAATCAAGCAAATGCTGATGGGGACAACAAGAATAACACTATTAATAAGAATTTTTCATTCAAATACACAGAATCAGGTGGATTGACCGCACGCTATTTATTAATATCATTTGATTCTAATACAAACACACTTAATTCCTCTACTGATATTAGTGGCAGCAATTTATCTCAAAAAACTGTACCTGATTCAGACAAACAGGAGTTAAAAGATACTATTATGCAAAATAATTTCTTCGAATGTAAAGCTGATTATCCTCCTGAAAAAGAGGATGATCCTTCTCTCATTGCATATAGTCTAGCAATTACAATAGGGGACAAGACACATACAACAGCGTGGACAAGTACATCAAAAGAAAGACCTGATAGTATAGCTAATATTGTTGCTTCAATCAGAAGGATAACTGCTAAAGAGAAGGTTGTTTAAATGTACTAGATATAGGTTTCGTAATGCATTAATTATTCACATACAACAAATTAAATAATATCTCTCTGAT
This sequence comes from Nitrososphaeraceae archaeon, assembly GCA_035252175.1. GTDB lineage: Archaea > Thermoproteota > Nitrososphaeria > Nitrososphaerales > Nitrososphaeraceae > JAFAQB01. The sequence continues at coordinate 2,081 of DATFDI010000056.1, read as the reverse complement.
ATCATAAATATGCCATATCTTTGATTTGCATAACTTGTCCTGCCTTTGATATCTTATGGATGATGCTCTGACATTGACGATACTTTTATTCTTACTACAGCAGACACAACTTTGCTGTACTACAGTGTGGAACAGCCATCAATTAGACAGGTTTTGATAAGATTATAGGTGCATTGCATAGGCGAACTTCATAACGAGCACTCTAGCGCCAAATGAACTTGCGGTGAATATAAAATATTGTATCCAATTGGTTACGCAGAAAAACTGCAGATATATTATATGAGATACCCACATAGCGTTTAACAGGATATATATGATATTCATAGGAATTGTAGCTATATTCAAAGTTCAATTATTGCTATCTTTATCGTCATCAGCAGTGCCTCCGCTGTCATTGACATCATTTGCAATTCCGGCTGATTTTGTCGAAAACTTGATCAGATCTACTATTGCTCTTTTCGTTGTAATTGATCCTATGGGCAATGTCCCCCTATTTATTGCTCTTACTGAAAAGATGGGAGCGAGTGAACGAAAGGCAGTTTCAAAGATCGCCATAATTACAGCAGCAGGACTGCTCATTGTGTTTGCTGTTGCAGGTACTCAAATACTTACTTTATTTGGGATAAGTATTTACAGCTTCATGGTTGCAGGTGGGATATTGCTGTTTATAGTAGCGATTGAATTGTTGACTCATGGTGCGTGGAGATTTAATGTTGGAACAAGAGGCGACACAGACGAGACAGGAGTTGTGCCACTAGCATTTCCTTTGCTTGCTGGTCCCGGGGCTATTACTTCAGTAATGATTTCATTTCAAAGCGCTGGATTGTTAGTAACCATGTTGTCTATTTCAATTGTCATTATCATTACCTATATAATTCTGCGAACGGTTAATCCTATTTACAAGGTGCTCGGAAGACGTGGTTCTATGATATTTACAAGAGTATTTGCAGTTTTGGTTGCTGCCATAGCAGTGCAATATATTGTCCAAGGAGTCAAACATCTATTTTAGAGTATCACATCTTTATCGTTGGTCTATATTGTCTTTCTTTTCCCTTGCTAGTACTTCTGAGATATTTCCAATTCACTGACTAGTGCTGTATTCGTTCAATAAAGAATCTGATATAAATTGGATCCGTTCTATAATATAAAATAATATCATCACGTACGGTACATTCATTTCTTATAGCAAGAATAGGAACAATACTTATAGCAGTACCTGCTGCTAGACATACTGGTATAGTGTGCTAGCTGATGTCTAGATTATAGAAAACCCAAAGGAACCAATAGATCGCGCTTATGATATTTCGGTCTCAGCTAAGAGGAGTTATTGCTAGCATTTCCCACAGTCAATTCTTTTAGACATAATGTGCACACAGACATGACGATGCAGCTCCTTGCTCTTGGGAGATTATCTTCCTAATCACTGCAGTTGTAATATTCACAGTTTTTTGTCCTATCTTTTCGACTGCTGATGATTAAAAAGATCAGTGGCAAAATGGGACTAATTTTCTCCTACCCTCATAAATTAAAATGAATATCGTGGAGAGAAGAAATCAAACATAATCTAATAAGGTTTTTTGATGGAATTGGTATTTCCACTTTCCTGGTTTCATTAGATTGGATATCTTAATACCAACTTTTCTAAATGCTAGATTATTCTCATTATCATCATCACTAGTATCGTCAACAAAGCTGAATCTGTCTAGTAGCCCTTCTAAAACCGATACAATGCTTTCTCTGTCGTTGCGAAAGCTTGAATATGAAATTTCTCTTGTCTCGATCGAGAAATCAGTTCTAACTAGTTTGATTCCTACTGTTCTGAACATGTATCCATGTCTTTTTGTTCTTTCATAGACTTCATCTACTAAATCTTTAGATATTGAAGAATTTTCGCTTTTTCGTTTGTGTAGCGTACCAAGGTCTGCTCACTACTAATAGAGATATTATCTTCTCTGGGAGATACAATGTTGTTATCTCGTCCATTAGCCACCTGCCACATCCAAAGACCATTCTTTTTGCCAAACCTATCCATCAGACTTTGAACATCACATCTTGCAAGCTGACCTATAGTTTTAATTCCC
>DATFDI010000055.1:0-2721 GCA_035252175.1 Nitrososphaeraceae archaeon | reverse complement strand
CCTAATTTCTTCCCATCACTGGAGTATACTGATTTGTGTAATAGTTCAGACTCGTTAGAGAATGAATCGTCATCTTCATGGTCATTTTCTATCAACTATCTAAGATTATTTTAGAATGTATTATCATAGTATTATTAGTTATTATTTATCCTATTGCCGATTTTAGAAGACAGAGCTTGAATAAAAAAGGGCGAGTTTGAGGCAGCATACTTGACTATTTTTTACAATATTAATAAACTAATCAAGCAATATGAATACCAAGAGAGAAAAGAACTAGTCAACATGGATATAATTCTAAAGTCGATACTAAGACGCCAAATACCATTTCTAATAGGCGGTACTATAACAGGTACAATTATGACGTACTATTATGGATTTCCTTTTACAATCGTGGTAAATAGCGCTATTTGGTATGGCATATCTTACGTAATTAATAGACATTATTGGAAAAACAAAGGCGTTGACGATCAAAAATATCTTATTCATTATGCATTATCGAAAATTAATTCGAGAAAAGGGAAAACTAAGTAACGTATAAACACTTGCAGTATCAATAAGATTCAAATCCTCTATCCTTTTTTCCTGTATAGACCAAAATACAATTTGAAAGTTACATACTTTCAGCGACCATCTACTTTACTGTGTGCTGGTACCAGTCATCTAATTTATCATATCAAAGTCTTCCAGCCTGGTATTTACAGGGTAGGTTTAGACTTTCAAACTAAATGCTGCTGTAATTTTCTCTTCTATGTCTATAGTATGTACTTCTTCTGAACATACTACTTTGTCTATTCTTTCAATTGTTTTTATATTCTCTATCAAGCTAAATAGTTCATCAGTATTTTTGAATATACAAGTACATAAAATATCTAAATTACCTGTGAGCTCTGACACAGCTATTATGCCGTTAGTTGCAGCTAGTTTCTGTGCTACTTCATAAGACTTGCCACCTTTAAGTGAAATCTGAAGATATCCCTTCCTAAGTCCTAGTTTCTTGTAGTTTACCTCGTTTTTTCTGCTAACATATTGATTTTCAAATAGGTTTCTTATTCTTCTCTGAATTGTACTAAGTGGTGTTTTTACTTCTATAGCTACCTGCTTATTCTCATAACCTCTTACTAGGAGTTCAAGTAGTTTCTGGTCTAAATCGTCGATTATATAGGAGTCAAAATCGAGTTGAGATGAAACATCAATATTTTTATTACTGTTGGCATAATTATCATAAGCATTATTTCTTTTGGCAGGTTTGTTATATACCATATATTAAGACATCATTAATTATACATCAAATCTTATAAGTCCTTGTAGCCTCATCTAACAAATTAGGCTAGATTAAACGCTACTCCTTTCCAGAATTTGCGAGCAAATATCACAGCATCGTAAGTTTCTAATAAAGTACTCATCCATTTCCCATATGGCCCAGTCGAATCAGAAACTGTTGATATTATATCGTTAATAGGGTAGCTAGATACTAATGTCGTTCCAATATTTTTAAGATCCTTACAACGAAAATCACATTCCCATCTTAGATTTGACTTTATTTGTTCTTCTGTATTGACATTGTAAACACACCTCAATACAATTCTATCTGATTGTTTTATTTTAGATGGATTTCTGAGTATTGCTGTATCATCTGCAGCCTTGTGCTCCCCGTCCACTGCTATTGGCTCCGTTTGTCCATTATGAGAGTCTCTTGGATTATAATCAGTCAAACTTGTAACTTGATAAATATGCAATCTAATATTCAGATATGGGGCGATACAACAGTATTCGCACTAAATCATCTAGTACTGAATCAAATAATGGCACTTTTAACTACTCATCCAAGCAAGCATCAAAATTGCTTGATAATACTAACCTGAAAATTATCTCAGAGCTTCTAAAGAATCCAAGCATTAGCAGCCTAACTCTCGCCAAGAGACTTGATATTCCACTATCTACGCTTCAAAGAAGAAGAGCAAGAATTGAAAAAGCTATCTTAAAGAAAACTTATACTCTTAACTATAAAGCATTTGGAGCTAGAGTGGGAGATTTAATTGTAAATGTTGATAAAGGCAAGTCAGACGAAGTAGCTCAAACTATTCTTAGGAAATACAAGAATAATGTTGTATACTGTCATACTAGAATTGATTTGGTACATAGCGTTTTGGCCCATGTAATTTATAAGAATACTGAGGATTTGTATTATTTAATAGAGGATATCAAAGCTATGAAATACGTAAACGGCCTATCTTGGTCTGAAATGGTTGAGGTAATAGGAGACAATAATTCAGAAGTTATAAGTGCTTTCTTTAATAGCAAGTGACTGCTTTAATTATACTCTTGTGTTAGCGAATTATTATTGTTATTATTATGTTTGTGTTATCTTTACAGCCTTGCCGTGATGTTCAATTAACTTTTGTTTGTGCTCATCTGAGAATTTATCAAAATCTTTTTGATGGTACAAGCAAAATCCTTTCAATTGCACATCTTCATATTTTCTTGGCAATGATAATTCATAATCAATAAGCTCTTCATTCTTGGACCTATGATGATACGCCCCCATATCGCCTAGTATTGAAAGACCATTCTTTCCTATTTTCTTGGCATTATTCACTAGGTTTATTTTAAAAGACTTGTCATCTATATTCTGTTCACCAAAATATCTCTCTAAAGCATCACCAATGATAAGCAATCCTTGTTTCTCATACTCAGATACATTCATACCATGATCATATTGAG
>DATFDI010000054.1:0-35613 GCA_035252175.1 Nitrososphaeraceae archaeon | reverse complement strand
ATATCCACAACATGGACACCATAATCCATCCCATTTGATAAATATCTCACATATTTGACAACGTTTCTGTCCAGTAGCATAACGACCTGAACCAACTGGTTTTTGTGCCTTATGACGTATACATATACCTTTACAAGTCATTTACTTCTCTTTCCTCGGTAAAATCTGTTACCTATAGTGAATATGACCTATAAGTATTTAAATATATGCAAAATATTTCAATCAGATATATTACATAAGAGCCAAAATACAATAAACCATCCAAAAGAGGGAAAAACGTTTCAACCATAGCAATACTGAGCAGAGACCTACTCGACACAAAAGCCCAGCCTAAATTTTGACCTACTCGAAAGATAAAAGTTCATAGTGGAGCAGTATATAATGTCGATACGAGAATGACTATTTGTACGATCTTCCCTTCCTTAAAGCGATTACCCTTGCTGATGACTTGTCTCTAATTCCACGCCTGTTGGCCTCTATATTTCGCGGTAAAGAAGTTCCGTGTTCGTTTACGATCTCTATCTCAACCCGGTCCATAAATTTTAGGCGCACCAATTTTGCCAGACTCTGTGCCATACCGATATTGCCATCTCCTATTCTTATGATTTTCTTCTTTGACACAATTCCTAAAAGTAAGGATGAAATTACACGAATCGTAGACGTAATTGACGATTCGAGAATGCTATCGATCTCATTGTGAAGATATATAACCGAAATCCCTATTCTCTCCCCTGGATCAATCCCTATCGTTAGCTCATCATCGTGGTAATCTCCCATGAGTGTTTTCAGAATTTTGGCCTTTAAAACTGCTGGACAATTATCCAACTCCGTATCGAGAAGGACATCCTTTCTCCTGACTATTTCAGCTTCATCCTCAGTCGTGATTATAACTTTAGCATTGGAGACAGCAGCCTCTTGTGGGGAGAGAGAGTCAAATTGTATATCCATCAATTTGAGGGCAGTAGTTATCTTGTAATATGGCCTACCATAAACAGTAGCTACAGTTACTTTACTTTGCAATATCTCCCTTGTCAGGGGCCTTTCATCAATTTCATTTTTTGACATGTTTGTTATTAAATCTTATGGATAACTGTTCAGAATCTCTAAGAAGGAACTAGACACTACTAATTCAGATTAAAGATTCAGAGTGGGTCGAAGATGTCAAAATTGGTTAGACATCATCTAGAACATTTTTTATTCAGGTGGGAATTAGCTCCATTTTAATTTTTATTCCATGTGTTAGGCATAGCCTGACACAGGGAATTTTTTAAATTCCTGTTCAGCCCATTTCACCATGGATTGGATATCGCTGGTTACAAAATCAGCGCCAACGTCTCGTAATAATTGCTCAAGCTCAGGCGAAGTTATCAAAATTACCTCTAGGCGCCCTCTAAGTTTCTCTTTCATTGGTTTAGCAGCAGCAAGCAAAAAACGCAGAGATGCTTCCGCTGAGGAATGGATACATATCAACATCAAACCATTTCTCTTATTCCAGACTTTGGCTATATAGCGTTGAAAGTCTATGTCAAAAAAGGGATCCAAATGCTGCTCAACGCTCCCAATATAAGAAGAACTCCAACCCAAAATTTGCAAGGCAATTGCCCCACATTTTCCGTGGTAAATTCTATCCTCTGATCCTGCCACGGCTATACTCTGTGCATTTATTTTATTTCCGATTGTTTGCACGCTAAACTTGAGTAAATCAAGTAGTTCAGATATAGAGTTTAAGAATGAGATTCTCTCTGTCTTTCCGAGCCTTCCCATATTGTAAAGTTCATTAATGGTATTTACAGTCGGCAAAAGCACATCTGTTAGAAGTTTGACTTGATCTGCATTCGAGTTAACCATATTTATTAAAATCCCTTTCGACTGATTCTCGTTGCCTTGTAACACTGCATTTGAAAACTTCTGGTGAACTTCAGTAAAATTTGCTGGAAACTCGAGGTCTATTGCCCCACTTTCAAGGGACCACAGATTAACTGAGCCGACTTTCTTTTTGTTGATTAAGCCTATCGTAGATAAGATGTCAAGATATTTTGTAATTGTCATCCTGTTGATTCCTGTTTTTTCAGCGATTTCTGCCCCTGACATACCACTAGTATCGTTCTGTAAGAGATACGTGATTTTACGCATTATCTCTCCTAATGTATAGCGTCTATACATGTTTAATATAACTAGTTAGTTGCACCATATTAGATATATTGAATGTGGCTCTCGTTACCTTATCGTGATGGCTAAAATAGATCAACTTATCTGGCTTTGGCATCGAACTGCATCATGGTATGATATACAACGAGGATTATTCCAATTCGTTTCTTCCCATAAAAAGTTGGCAAAGAATTGAACAAACTTACCTACCTGATTAATAACGACATTACAGCTTATTGTATCATGACCAGCAGACTATAATGTTGTGTCGGGTGAGCTACGTGAAGAGCTTTTCCATCATAGACATCAGCTCTATTACAAGAAAAACTGTCTTGCTAGGAATGGGATCGGCAGTCAAGATGTGAACATAAGAAAGTTTGATCAAAAAATATAAATGTAATATAGCTAATCGCAAGGCATGACTGATGCCTAAGGATAAAGCGGTACTTGCATACTCTGGCGGTCTTGATACATCTGTGTGCATTAGATTTCTGCAGAATTTACACCACTACGACGTAGTTACGGTAACTGTTGATTGTGGACAGAATGAAAATTTTGAAAATATAGAAAAAAATTCTGCCGAAACTGGTGCCATAAAGCACGTTTATGTTGATGCCAAAGAAGAATTCGCAAAGGATTTCGTTATTCCATGCATTAAAGCAAACGGCCTGTATCAAAATAAGTATCCTCTTTCTACAGCGCTCGCGCGTCCTCTAATTGCCGCCAAGGTGGTAGAGACAGCGAATACTGAAGGAGCTACTGCCATTGCGCATGGATGTACAGGTAAAGGAAATGACCAGCTGAGATTTGATATTACTATGCACGCTCTAAATTCAAAATTAAAAATCATTGCACCCATACGAGATCTGAATCTAACCAGAGATGATGAAATTAAATTCGCAATGGAACAACATATCCCAATTAGTCCTATTGCTAATAAGTATAGCGTGGATCTCAATATATGGGGAAGAGCAATTGAAGGAGGCAATTTGGAAGATCCCTATTCTCAGCCTCCGGAAGACGCTTTTCAATTAGTAAAATTTGATAACAATAATACTGGTTACCTGGAACTTGAATTCAAAAACGGAGTTCCAGCTGCTGTCGACGGCAATGTTATGACTATAAACAGTTTGATTGAATATGTTAATACCAAAGTTGGTTCCTTTGGAGTAGGAATCATTGATCACATCGAAGACAGAGTAATTGGTATAAAATCAAGAGAAATTTATGAAGCTCCTGCAGCGATGGCCATAATCGAAGCACACAAAGATCTGGAGAAGATGGTGCTAACTACGCATGAAATCCACTTTAAGCAATTCGTAGACCAACAGTGGAGTTGGATGATATATTCAGGCTTATGGCCTGATCCACTTCGTACGGATTTGGATAAGTTCATAGAATCGACTCAAGTACGCGTTACCGGGAAAGTAAGATTGAAACTTCAGAAGGGATCACTTCAAGTGGTTGGAAGAGAATCTCCATATTCGCTGTACAGGACAGACCTCGCAACGTTCGGCGCTGAATCTAGGTTCGATCAGGGCTTGGCGAAGGGTTTCGTTGAACTATGGGGTTTACAATCGATAATTGCCAATGCGGTTGCCAAAGAAATGGACTCACAAAAAAGCAAGAAGAATTTAGCATGCTAACAATATGCCACAATTATCGTCAAGATTGATTCATTGCAGTTAATATGGCAGTCGCAAAAATTATTATAAGTGCCAAGACGAATTGTGATCCTGAAGTATTCTCAGGCTGCAGATTTGGCAGAGGCGGAAGTCAGCAAAAATTTCCGGCACTTAATTGGGGACACTGAATGGTGAAAATTTCCATAGTTTATGACAAGGTGCGTTTTGAGGAAAAAGCACTTTATGAGAATGCCAAAAAGAAGGGGATAAACACGCATATTATAGACGGCAAAAACATAAGCATCAACACTGAGAGCAAGAGATCTACCCTTCAGCTAGGAGATATAATTATACAAAGGAGTATAAGCCATTTCAGGGGTCTATACATTACCTCGTGCTTGGAGTTCCTCAATTTTACAGTAATCAACAAATTCAAGGTAGGACAAACTTGTGGTAATAAGCTGATAACGTCTCTTACCCTTGCCAAGTATAATGTTCCTACTCCGAAAACTCACTTTGCATTTAGTGCTGAATCCGCAATAGAACTAGTTAATAAGATAGGTTTTCCACTCGTTCTAAAACCAATTATCGGGTCTTGGGGGAGAGGAGTCTTTCCCATACGCGATGGAGAGATGGCTAATATATTACTGGAGATGCGAGAAGAAAGCGAGAGTCCGCTTGCACGTATATTTTATATACAAGAAATGGTGAAGAGGCCACCTCGAGATCTAAGATGTATCGTAGTGGGCGACGAGGTTGTTGCCGCGATATATAGATATTCTGCGCAAAATGAATGGAGAACAAATGTGGCTAGAGGCGGCAAGGCAGAAGCGGCTCCTATCACGAATGAATTGGAAGATATTGCGCTAAGAGCCGCGACGGCGGTTGGGGGTGGTGTACTAGGAGTTGATTTAATGGAAGATGAGAAAAGAGGATTATTAGTTCACGAGGTTAACAACACAGTTGAGTTTAGAGGCGCTTCCTGTGTCTGCGAGTCAGATATCGCTGGCGCAATAATAGACTATGCGTTATTGATTGCAAAAAATAGGGTATCTGATTATTGAGATGATCATGAACTGTGCTAGTCCTATTGCTACAATCCAGGCTATTGTAGCGACCGAATCACGCCTCCATGCAATATTAAGGTTCTAAGATAAATTGTTGTTTTATGGCGACTTCAACCTCTACCACAATGACCTACATTAATGAATTTGGATATAACAAAATTCATAAGATGTTACGTTGGCATAAAATGGAGATCTTAAAATGGAAGTTGGTGTTGTGGGAGCATCAGGCTACGTAGGTGGTGAATTACTGAGGTTACTAGTTTCGCATCCGAAAATACATGTGAACATGGTTACGTCCAGACAAAAAGCAGGTGAGTATGTTCATCGCATTCATCCTAGCCTCAAGGGTTTCATTGATCTTACATTTATGCCCATGGATACGGAAAAACTAGCCAATTCATGCGATATAGTGTTTAGCTCCGTTCCTCATGGCAAAGCAAATAAAATCGTAAAAGATCTTTATGAGAGAGGCATAAAGATAATCGACCTCTCTGCTGATTTCCGCTTGAAGAATCCCAAAGATTATGTTAAATGGTATGGTTGGGAACATCCGTTCCCTGATCTCCTCCCAAAGTCAGCTTATGGCGTTCCAGAATTTCACCGTGATGAAATAAAAAAGTCTCAACTCGTTTCATGTCCCGGCTGTATGGCGGTTACTTCATTGCTTGCAATAAAACCGTTAATTGAAAACAACCTAATTGATACCGATCACATTGTTGTTGACGGCAAGATAGGATCCTCTGGAGCAGGCGTGAAGTCAAACGCCGGAACGCACCATGCTATGCGCTACGGCGTAATTCGACCATACAAGCCAGCCAAACATCGACATACCGGTGAGATTGAACAAGAACTACAGCTCATTGCCAAAAAAGAAATAAAAATAAGTATGAGCCCCCATGCAGTAAATGTTGTACGAGGAATCCTCACTACCAACCACACATTTCTTAAGAAGCTAATGGATGAGTTGGATCTTTGGAAAATATACAGAAAATCCTACAAGGGAGAACCCTTTATTCGATTTATTCGAGATAAGAAAGGTTTCTATAAATTTCCGGATCCTAAGTTCGTAGTAGGTTCAAATTTCTGCGATGTAGGGTTCGATATCGACGAATATAACCAAAGGCTGGTAGCCATGTCCGCTTCCGACAATCTGATGAAGGGAGCTGCAGGATCTGCAATACAAAATATGAATATAATGCTCGGATATGATGAGACAGAAGGCCTCAAATATACTCCACTAACCCCGGTATGATAGTAGTAAAGATCGGTGGAAGCATTGTAGACGGACTGCATTTTACCGCACTTGAAGATATAAAAGATATAATTAAAAGAGATAAACTGGTACTAGTTCACGGTGGAGGCAAAGAGGTCACAAAAATTGCGACCAAACTTGGCAAGGAACAAAAGTTTATTGTTTCTCCTGGTGGGGTAAAAAGCAGGTACACAGACAAAGAGACCGCAGAAATTTATACAATGGTGATGTCCGGTAAAATCAATAAGGCTATCGTAGGCATGCTTCTGCGTCACGGTATAAAGGCTGTCGGCATCAGCGGGCTTGACGGATTTGTGTTAAAAGCCAATCGGAAGAAAAAGCTCCTAATAATTAACGAAAATGGGAGAAAGATGGCAGTCGATGGAGGATACACAGGCAAGATAGACAGCGTTGATCCTTCGTTAATACATATCTTGTTGGCTGAGGGATATACCCCAGTGATTTCACCAATAGCAATAAGCGAGGAATTCGATTTCCTAAATGTGGACGGTGATAGGGCTGCTGCATATATTGCAGCTGCATTAAAAGCGCAAACGGTTGTTTTTATTACCAATGTTGCAGGCCTGATTTTAGAAGATAAGCTAGTCACTGAAATTACCTTGGAACATGCTAGTGCATCACTATCAAAGATAGGATACGGCATGGAAAAGAAAATTATTGCGTCCAAGGAAGCTATAGAAATGGGAGTCAATGAGTCGATAATTGCATCAGGCAAAGTAGAATATCCAATTTCAGCTGCGGTAGCACATAATAATTGCACGGTGATCAGTGCCAGTTGAGCACCGAAGACCAGTATTTAGCAAACCTATACCAGAGATTTCCATTAAACGTTGCTGCTGGTAAGGCTGCAAAAATTTGGGATACATCCGGTAAGGAGTATATTGATTGTATGGGTGGATATGGTGTTGCTCTTATAGGGCACTCTAATTACAGAGTGATTAAAGCTATAAAGGATCAAGCCGAGAAAATTATAGCCTGTCACATGTCGGTGTATAACGATACTCGGCTAAATTTTCTGGAGAAGTTAGCGGCTGTAGCCCCTGAGGGGCTGACTAAGACGTTTTTTTGTAATAGTGGCGCTGAAGCAGTGGAAGCGGCACTAAAGTTCTCTCGCAAATACACGAGAAAGACGGGGATAATCGCTATGAGCGGTGCGTATCATGGAAAAACGTTTGGAGCACTTTCGGTAACCTATAGTGAGAAATATCGAAAATCATTTATGCCTCTCCTTGAGAATGTCAACTTTGTTCCGTATAATGATCCTTCTCGATTAGAGGAAATGATTGATGACAATACCGGTACGGTTATTTTGGAACCTATACAGGGAGAAACAGGTATCATAGTTCCTAGAGATGGTCTGATACAGGAAATAAGGCACATATGTAACAAGAATAATCTGGTCTTGATATTCGATGAAATCCAGACCGGACTCGGAAGAACCGGTAAGATGTGGGCAGGAGAAAATTGGGACACGGTTCCGGATATAATGTGCATCGCGAAGGGTATTGCAGGAGGAGTCCCTATGGGTCTGACATTGACAAAACCTGAGATAATGCAAACAATGACTATTGGAGAGCACTCTTCTACATTCGCTGGAAATCCACTTGCATGTGCAGCTGCCACAGCAACCCTAGATGTAATCTTAGAAGAGAAATTAATTGATAATGCGTATAGAACAGGCAAATATTTCAAAGACGGTCTCATGACCTTAGGTGATAAACATAAGATAATCAGGGACGTAAGAGGTCTGGGCATGATGTTAGGTGTAGAACTGCGTTTTGATGTAAAGGATATATTGTTTGAAGGAATAAAAAATGGCTTGCTAATGCTGTATTCAGGAAGGAACATAATTAGACTTCTTCCTCCACTTGTAATGGACGAAAAGCTCGTTTCAGAGACACTGAATATAATGGATCGGCTTCTAACAAATGAGGAGAAGAGGAGAAATGTCAAATGAATTTGATTCTACCGACCAAAAGATAATGGGACTTTTACGAGAGGACTCGCGCAAGTCCTTCGTAGACATAGGAGCACAGATTGGACTTTCCGAATCTGCAGTCAGAAGACGCGTAAAGAACCTCGTAGATGCAGGATTAATAATAAGATTTACTATCGAAATGGGTTCAGGTAACAAGACAAGTGCTATAACCTTTATTTCAGTAGATTCACGTGTAGAAACCGATGTCGTATGTACTAGGCTTAGGGAACTTGAAGCTGTCGAAGTGATATATGAGATTACAGGACAATACGACATTGCAGTTATTATTTCTGCAGCCACAATAGCGGATATTAATAAATCTGTCGATAACTTACGAAGGATAGAAGGAGTTTCAGACACAAACACGGTCATTGTTCTTAGGACTATACGATGAATCAATCACCGATCTCAGCACATTGGGTACAGCTATCAATTTCGAGTATATCCGATAACGTTTATATTCGATACGAAATGAGCTAATCTGGAGAACTAATGTCGCTTAATTCAGATGATATTAACTATTATGCGCATCAGTATAACGAAACAAAAAATAACCAAAACACAATTAGAATTCTTGACTCCACCCTCAGGGAGGGAGAACAGCATCCGGGAGTTTCATTTACGAAGAAACAAAGAATTCAAATCGCATGGTTGCTAGACTCTTTCGGAGTCGATCAAATCGAAATCAGTCCTATCGTTTCACAAGATCACTTCGAGGCTACAAAGACCATTATAAGACAGGGATTGAAAGCTGATATTTTGGCTCATGTAAGGGCGATCAAATCTGACGTAGACGTTGCTATTAACTGTGGTGCATCTTGGGTAGCAACATACATGGGTATTTCAGATATTCACTTGTCAGCAAAGCTCAAAATAACCAGGGAAGAAGCAAAAATAAGAGCGCTGGAGGTTGCTGATTATATTAATGCACATGGTTTGAAAGCACGGTTTACAATGGAGGACGCCAGCCGAACTGATCCTGCATTTCTTATAGAAATGTGTAAAGAAATGAATAGCCGCGGAATAAAAAGGATAAGTATTCCAGATACTGTTGGAATCATGCGCCCGAAAGGAATGTATAATCTTGTTAAAATGGTCCATGAAAGTATCGATAAATCAATAACTTCACTGGACGTTCATTGTCATAATGACCTGGGTTTGGCGCTAGCTAACGCTTTAGCAGGATGTGACGCCGGCGCCGATCAAATCCATACGACGATAGATGGCTTTGGGGAACGAACTGGTATCCCTGCGCTAGCAGAAACCGCGGTTGCATTAACGCTTGTATATAAATCAAATAATAATCTGAGGCTGCATATGTTGAAAGATCTATCGAAGACTATTTCAGAATATACCCAAATAGAGGTTCCAGAGTCTAAACCAATTGTAGGAGACAGCGCATACAAACACAAGGCAGGTACACATCTTGCAGCTATACTCAGAAATCCTTCGGCATATGAGATCCTAGAACCAAGAGTCGTGGGAAATAGGCGTAAGATCGTGTTCGGAGAATTAGCCGGTAAGAATGGTGCAAATTATTTGTTATCGTTATTAGGACTTCATAATGGACAAAATGAAGCGGAACTCCTTGCTCGAGGCTTGAAGGAGTTGCGTATGGGAGATATCTTAGAACTCTATTTGGATGATAGATTGGAGAGAAAGATACTTAACGATGATTCTACGAGAAAGGTAAAGGAGTAGATGACAAGATGGTAAAATGTCCAGAATGCGACGCAGAAATTAAGATCCCCCCAGACTCACTCGAAGGAGAAATCGTGACATGTCCAGACTGTGGGGCAAGTTACGAGCTTGTGAAGTCGGATGATGGCTTTAATATAAAGCCGGCCCAAGTTGTCGGCGAGGATTGGGGGCAGTGAAACAAGAGAAGAACATTGAGTCTTCTCTTACCATTCTTTATGACACTATTCGGTGGGAAGAAAAGGCATTATATGAAGCTGCTAAGAAGAGAGGAATAAAAGTAAATAGAATTGACTGCAAGTCTCTTTCGATAGATCTAAATCAAGAAGAACCTCCATACAAAGACACGGTTATAATTCAAAGATGCGTGAGCTATTTTAAAAGCATCCACTCCACAGCAGCATTAGAGGGTCTCGGTGCAAAGATAATCAATTCTTTGCGTACTGCAACAACTTGCGGCAATAAACTATTTACTCACATGGAATTACAAAAGGCAGGGATAAAGACGCCGCGAGCAATATCTGCTTTTTCCGAAGAATCTGCCATTGAGGCTCTTGGCGCCCTGGGTTATCCTGCCGTAATAAAGCCAACAATTGGGAGCTGGGGTAGGTTGGTTGCCCTTGTGCGAGATGAGGATGCGGCCAAGGCAGTATTGGAGGACAGAATGCATATGTTTCCACTTTATCAAATATACTATCTTGAAGAATTCGTTAACCGTCCACCTAGAGATATTAGGGCGATCGTAATAGGCGACAAAGTAGTTGCCGCCATTTATCGTTATTCTATGAATCGTGAATGGAAAACAAATATGGCTCTTGGAGGACGCGCTGAAATATGTCCCATTACGAATGAGCTAGAGGATATCTGTATAAAGGCGACTAATGCGGTAGAGGGAAATATAGTCGGAGTGGACTTAATGGAAAGCAAAGAACATGGTTTGATTGTTCACGAGATCAATAACACAACCGAATTTCGAAATACTGTAAGTACAACTGGAGTAGACATTGCCGGATTGATGATTGATTTTTCTTCAAGACTTTAAGAAAAAACAGAATTGGTTTCTGCTACATATTCACTTGAACTGTTGAAAAAATCTCTTGAAGAGTATACCCCATCCAGGTCTGAAGCCTCTTTAGCCAACATGATAAAAGATAAATGCGTTAATGAACTTGGATTCGAACAAGCAGACATCGATAGGGTAGGAAACGTTATTGCAACAAAGGGCAGCGGGGAACCGAAAATATTGCTCTGTGGACACATGGATACTGTCCCGGGCCAAATTCCAGTGAGAATACAAGATGGCTTCATCTATGGTCGTGGAGCATCTGATGCGAAAGGTGCTCTTATTTCGATGCTATTGGCCGCCTCTGAGTTTCCAAAGCAGAGAGGGACGATAACGTTCGCAGGTGTTGTAGATGAAGAGGGAAATGCAACTGGGATTAAGCAGCTCGTAAAAAGTGGCATTTCGGCGGACTATGCGATATTTGGCGAACCTAGCGGGATAGATAGTATTACGATCGCTTATAAGGGTCGCCTAGCCATTAGGCTCGCATGCGACGTTGGATCGAGCGCTCATGCGAGTGCCCCATGGTTAGCCAAAAACTCGATAGAAGAAATATTTGATTTCTGGAATGCCTTAAAATATGAAATCAATCGAACAGGCAACGGTAAAAATGGTGCAGACTCTATAAGTTGTAGCCTTACCGAGATCTCTGGAGGTTCCAGCCACAATGTTACACCGCAAAAATGCAAAATCACTATTGATGTAAGAATACCTACCTTCATGAAATGTAAGGACGTTATGTCTATGGTAGATAATATTATTTCTAGTGTCGCAACTACAAAGAGGATCAAGGCAAATTACAGGATAGAGGATAAGACTGAGCCATTTGAAGCAGATTATACTTCGCCGTTAGTACGAGCACTGTCGCTTTCGATACTTGACGTTAGAAAACGGCGTCCCATTCTTCTACGGAAGACCGGGACAGGCGATATGAATATCCTGGGTAACGCCCTAAATATACCTGTAATAACCTTTGGACCTGGTGACCCACATTCTTCGCATACAACGGACGAAAGGTTAAGCATTGAAGAATATGTTGGTAGCATTGAGGTATTCAGTCGGGCGTTATTCCATATGTCTAGACTACATCAGATCAAGAAGTCTGCATTGCAGAATAGAAAAATATAGATCGTATGAATCTTAAGTTCCGATGCTCTGGATTATCGGGATAGGGATTAACGGTTATAGAGGAATGAGTAACTATGCCATCAGTATTTTGAAGAATTGTGATAGAATATATTTAGAGAGCTTCACGAGCCCACTGTCTGACGATGATATAAGTGGTCTAAACGCTCTGCTTGAAAAAAATGATCAGCAGTATGAAATTATAATACCTGTTCAACGATGGTTTGTGGAGGACGGTCGAGAAATTATTGAGCGCTCACAATTCAAAAATATTGCTCTATTGACGTACGGCGATCCTCTGATTGCAACCACATTTACTGAATTGTATGTAAGAGCGGTTAGAAGATCTATAAGAGTCAAAATCATTCACGGTGCATCAGGCATCACTTCTCTCATCGGAGAAAGCGGCCTTCATAGTTATAAATTCGGGAGAATGGTTACTATGATGTCCGGATTCCAGTCATACATAAGCGTTTACAATACCGTTTTTAACAACCTGTTAGCAGGAAACCATACATTAGTTCTAACTGAATATAGGAACGTCGGCAAGAACGTATTTTTTCTTGAACCTCAATATTTTTTTGACAAAATGTTACAGGCCGAGGATGACATAAAATATGGTGTCTTCTCAGAGGATACATTTGCAATAGTGGCATCAAGGATTGGCAACGAAGATCAAAGGCTAGAATCTGGGAAAGTTAAATCATTGGTTAACAGAGATTACGGAATGGGACCTCATTCAATCATAGTAACCGCGTCACTCCATTTTACGGAGCTAGATGCAGTTAAGAGTCTAACCGTAAATCTTGATGAACCTGTAGACAATACCCAAAGGATCAAGAACCTGTCCGTGATCATGATCCAAAAATATGCTCCCAAGGCTAAAGAGGAAGTCAGTCAGATGAGGTCCAAAGTACAGGCACAACAAGATACTTCAAATATAAACGGATGGATTGAAATTCTTGACAACGCGCACTGTTATATAGACGATGCGGAGCGATTTCTGAGGCAGGAAAAGTTTGAGTTAGCAGTTTTAAGTATGGGTTACGCAGAGGGGCTTATTGATGCGTTGCAGATGCAAACCAAAGATATTTTATAAGTACATCAAAAGTTTCCATTTTAGTTGATGCTAAGTATGTTATAACCTGTTCCCTTTGTCATGTTTTATCACAATGTTGAACGATCATCCAAGTGTACATTGTGCAAACAATATTTGTTATCGATCTTGAGATCAGAAAGAATTATTATTACTACGGAAACATGTTTATTTGATGGGGCCAAATGTAAAGAGCTCAAAAAACGGAATCGAGAATTGGATTGGTATCCCTCATGAGCTGATGCAGTTTGTTCAACGTAATACTTATTCTTTACTTATCAAAGGATTCCCAGGGACTGGAAAAACTACTCTTTCCCTAACTATTCTAAGAGCATTAAAGGTTAAAAGCAACTTTTTCTATATTTCCACAAGAATTTCTCCCAAGCAACTTTTTCTACATTATCCGTGGCTTGGAAGATTTATTGGGAGCTCAAAGGCATCCGAAACCGATGATGTGCCAGGTCAGGGATACGGTCTTTCAATTTTTGAAGATGCTCGTCTTGATGAACCTGAATCTCTTTTTGAAAGAATCACAAACCAGTTAATGGATGTTAAGGCGCCTATCATTATTATTGACAGTTGGGACGCAATAGCATCTTTTATGGATAAAGAGGCGAGGTTAAACAATGAGCGAGTATTACAGATTTGGCGCGAAAGGGCAGGTGCCAAGTTAATTTTCATTACCGAAGATCCAAACTACACAACTCTGGATTTCCTTGTAGATGGGATAGTCGAGCTGAGACGGAAATTCTACGCCGATTGGGTAATTAGAGAGATTTTTCTTCCCAAATTGCGTGGAATAATGATACAAAAACCTTCATACATATATTCTCTAAATGCGGCCGTATTTACGACTTGTGGAGCTTATCGTCCAGCTGATTTTGCTGTCAATACAGCGTCGACACGAATAAATAAAAAGGAGTCATCGCTTTCACATGGTCGATATATTGCAACAGGTTATCATGAGCTAGACGATATTCTAGGAGGAGGATTCGTTCAGAAAGGAGTTATTCTTATTGAGATGGAATCTGATGTCAGTGCATGGGTTGCTGTTGCTTTTTTATCGTCGATTATATCAAATTTCCGACGCACCTCCAATATTGTGTTGTTCCATCCTTTCGACGGTATCAATGCTCAAGATGTTATGAATTATTTGAGACTCGAGCCAAATTCTAATACAGAGGAGAGTAAACTGAAGATGTTGTGTTACGATGAAGAGGTTGACGAGAAATCAAATCAGAATTTCAGACCCCTTAAAGACGAACATAAGTATCTCGAGAAATATCTTGAGTATTTCCATGAGGTTATCGCTAAAACAAGGATCGAATACCCAAACAAACTATTGTTAAATATCATCGGTACAAATACTGCACAGAAATTGACCGCACAAGCGGACACCGGTCAAACGAACATGTCCTCTTTTATCAGGAGGAACAGTGATCTATCAGTTATCGTTAGTAGAAAACTGCGTAATACACATCAACAATTCTCAAATGTATGCGATGTTCGGCTGAGATTCTTTGTATTAAACGGCTCTTTGTTTTTACAGTCAGTGATCCCTTGGAGGTCTCTTTATTCGGTTTTGTCTCCATCCTCTTCGGGATGCAATACAATTAAACTCAATCCAGTGGTTTAGATAACTATACACTCAAATGATAATACTCGCCTGCAAGATTTTCCTCGATTCCCACTGGTAATAGCTGTTTCATCTGGTCGTAATATGACAAAAATTTATTCCCCTTGTAGGTAACTCTGTAAACCATCTTGTTTCCATTTGCGACTTCTTGAATCAGACCGTTGTGGATCAGTGAGTCGATGTAAATTTTACACTGGTCATTGCTTAGCATCGCCTTATACATTATCTTGGTTCTGGTCTCTTCCTTGCCAGCAGATTTCAAAATCGCTGCTATCACCTCGTACCGACTCCGATTCTTCATTATCTACAATAGAATTAAAATCACATTTCATTTAATCTGAGTGGAACTATCAAATAGAAATTTCGTTCACCTCATAATATAGATAGATAATTATGCTACAATTTCGGAGGGGGTTTCGAAAACAGACCAGCAAGTTGTTTATAGCTTCTTATGAAACTCAGACCCAATTCAGCAGTTTTGTAAATATAGCGTTTTGAGTCTGGACGTTCCTGGATTTTTTCTAACATTCCGCATTCAATAAGAAAATTCAAGTATTCGCTGATCTGCTTGGAATTGAGGTTACATCTATACATGACGTGAGTCTTCCTGGCTCCATTCTCGCACATTAGCAGTATAAATTGTATTATCTCTAACCATCCTCTATTACTCCAGCCTGTTGTGTCTAGCGGCAATATATGCCCCTGAAATAACTCCATGTCCATCGCTTTTAATACTAAACATACATTTTAATTCAAGAAGAAAATAGAAGATTTTTGTATAAATATATCACGCTTTCCCGAGAGAGACCAAACGATAAAATAGTGTCTCACAGCTTATCGACTACTAGTGGTATCTGGTCATCGCTAATTGTAACCTGATCGGGATTGAGAGATTTTGGTCTTAGAGATTCAACGGTCATCTGCAAATCTAAAGCGTGATGACTTTATCGAGGTTATAAATAAGGCAATTGCAGTTACCGAATTGCAACGACAGCGAGGCAGGATTTTAGGGGGACAATTGGATGCAGGTATGTTACAGCTCAGTATTCCGGAAAAACTCGTATTGATAGGTGATATACATGGAGACTTGAGGACCCTTTTTGAAATTCTAGATGCAATTAATTTTGAGGAATTTTTAACTAATCCTAATAACAAGATTATTTTTCTCGGCGATTATGTGGACAGAGGAAAAGATTCGATTGGAGTATTATTTACGATTTGCTATTTAAAGCAAAAATATCCCGATTCAATCGTATTAATGCGAGGAAACCATGAGGCACCTATCGAGTTCCCGTTTTCGTCTCACGATCTACCGTATAGATTATCGCAACAATATGGAGAACATGTAGGAAAAATGATTTATCAAAAGAAGATATTGAAATTTTTTAGGCTTCTTACACTTGCTACGGTAGTGGAAAACCGGTTGTTGCTAGTACATGGTGGTTTGCCTACGAGGGATGTACAATTGATAACAGATTTCAGGAAATCGATTGCAACCGCCGAGGATACACACATCCAAAATACTGTTATGGAGGAAATATTGTGGAACGATCCTTTGATATTTACATCAGAAGAGAAAGATTGGGATTATTCAAAAAGAGGTTTTGGTAGGCTTTTTGGACCAAAGATATCAAAGAAATGGTTAATAATGTCTGAAACCAGGGTAATCGTGAGGGGACATCAGCCTTGTCAAGGTTTCAAAATTGATCATGATGGCATGGTAATGACATTGTTTTCTTGTAAGGAGCCATACCCTAAATTTAGAGCTGGGCATTTAGCGATATCAGCCCCTCAGTTACTCGATATACGTACAGGAATTGAATTGTCCAGGCACGTAACCTAAAAATTTAGACATCTAGATTTGCTTTAATTTCTTTGCAACGTTTCCTTAAGGACACTGTAGAGATATCAGCAACTTGGCATATCTCAACCTGTCTAAGGAACTCATTGCTGTTTTGTGATGCTAAGTAGATTACTGCTCCGGCTAGTGCCCTTGGATTTTTGCCTATAGAAATCCTACTCTGCTGTACCTGTGAATAGATTTTTAGTGCTTCTCGCTTTGTCTTTTCGCTAAGGTTCAATCTATTTGCAATTAGGGTAACGTAGTCAGGACCGTGGAGCACTGGCATTTGTAAAGCGAGCTCTCTCAATATCAACTTGTAGTGTGACATAACGTCTTTACTCGAGAGATTGCAGACTGCTGCTACATCTGAGATCGTTTTTGGTGTTGCAGTCTCTCTACAGGCCGCATAAAGAGCAGCTCCTACTAATCCCAGAGTAGATCTTCCCTTTGCCAGCCTCTTTATCGCTGCCTTTCTGTATATGTACGCCGCACTTTCTAGTACTGCCTGACTCAGATAAAGTTTGTCTCCGAAATTATTCAAAAATTTCAGAGCTTTTTCCAAATTCCTGGATATTGAATCGTTGAGTTGAGATCTATTATTCCACGTTCGAAGTCTTTGCATTTTCATTTTCTGCGCGGGCTCTAATGCCTTGCCCCTCGCGTCTGTATCCCCCATTCCAATTAATGTCGATAACCCTTTGTGATGAATAGCCAGTGACTCGGGCATTCCGGTCCTAGATCTATCACTATACTCAGATGGAGTAGGAAATCCGTTGTTGTTGTCACCATTGAAGAACTTGTCATTCGCAACACAGCCGCACGAACTACATACGAACTCGCTTGAAACCATATCAAAAATTACTGTACCGCTCTGACATTGGCTGCAAGAGGTGCTATTATTATCAGTCGTAATCCGCTCGGAATGCACCCGCTCCTTGGGTTCCATCAAATCATGAGCTTGTAGAGTCTTTTATTATCCATAGTTTTTCTAGAAATTAGAAAAATCCAATAAAATGATGAATAGTAAAGATATTAGAAAAATCCTAGAAAATAATTAAGATTATCTAATTGGTGTCAACAAAAAACGGACAAGCAATTAGCCTCTAATAATTTTGCAGTATTTCATTACGACCCACTCTTGTGCATGTTAGTATAATTAAGGAATGCTAAATTATCTACCTCTCCTTTGGCGATAATATGCCACAGAAGGCTATGTAGTTCTTTGTTGGTCCGCAGAACATAACCAGACTTTTTTCTGCCAATCTAATACTGACTAAAACTGTTGTATGTGATAGATGATCGAAGTTAAATCCACTTGTACAAAGACGCTGTACTTTCCCATTATCTTTCTTCGATGTCATATGTTAGTCCTAGTTATTAACCGCAATATTTTTTCGATTGGAGCATTCGCTCTCTGCGAGATATATAAATAACCGGAAAATCCTTTTAGAATATATATAATGCTTATGCTATAGGTAATACTTACCATGCTTCATGTTAGCGAGTTCTAAGGAAATTACTCAAATCCGATCTTTATTCCTAGAAGGAATAAAGATATTTTCTAGGACACGTCGTTTTTGTCTAATCTGAGTTGTATTTATGTTCGCACCTAAGGTACAAAAGAAGCTTCCATTAAATGATATCTATCATATCATTCTGTGTTTGTAGCGAATATCACATCAGTACGTATGGTAATCTAAGTGCGGTGTAGGTATTTGCTAGCGTTTCGATGCTGTAATATAATTTATTTGAAATGCATGAGCTTTTCCATGTATACTGCCTACCATATACATCAGAGCATCGCTAAACACTACTCCAGGCTACGTATGAGCTTAGGACTTTTCCCTCTATACACCACTACCTATCGTTGCCTTCTTTATGCTACCTCGTATATTTCCAAGAATGTAATGATTGAATTTTTGATGTACGTATAAAAATTTCTGCATATGAGCGATCGATTATTTTATAGTTCTAAAAGATAGCTTCAGGAAGTTGAGATTTCGGATTTTGCTTTTTATATTTTCAATAAATAGCAATAAAATGCATAGTATAATATAATGAATTTTCGCTGCCGTGCCTAAACGAGATAAAGCTAGGCAGAATACGCGTCAGAGGGAGTTAACGTGGCCGAGCCTGTGATGTATTGAATGTCCGGATCTTCATTCAACATTTTCTCGAGTTCTTCGACATAGATGCGTATGCCTTTAAATCTCAGCGTCTTATCTGCTTCTACTGTTGGTACGCGTTGATATTTGTTGTATATGAAATCCTTTTTGGCATCTATATCTACTGTGTCCGCAGGATATACTATCTTTAGTAGTACACTTCCTTCCCAGTCATCATATGCAGCTTCAAATTGAACAATGTTCATCAATAATTTTTGATCCACTTTTGGAAATAAATCAGACGCTTGTTGAATAAACTGTTTGTAACTTGATTTTAATACAGCAGAAGCAGATTGTGACAAATTATCGGATTTCCTGACGTTCTTTTTATCGGTTATATTTGGCATTTCAAGTATTGAATAGAGGTTATTTCTTTTAACAGTTTATAATATTTTTACTCGAATTTATAGTTCTTATCTATAATCTCGGAGGTATCGTTTAAATACAAAATACCGTCTGTAAACTTCTTTATGGAAGTCTTTGGGATAAGATATTTGTCTGGAGTAACTGGTCCATAGGATACTATCACATTGTCGGGTTGAACGGACCTGACTATTCCTACCTCTTTTCCGTCACTAGCAAATACGGGCTTGTTCACGAGAACCTGCCAATCGTCAATGGTTTTCTCATTTGGGTCCATGATAATCGTTTACCAAAACCCCTCAATTTAAGAATTTTGAATCTCATGATTGTTCATTGTCAAAGGGGGAATGGATTAACCAAAATACAATTAATCAAGAAGTTTTGGCAGCTTTATAGTCGCTAATGATATCTCCTTCCTATCTGACATACCATATTATTTGTAGCATAATTCCCGCTTCATATTTATCAAAGATTTATTCCATTAACAGGAAAGTGGAGGGAGTGGGATTTGAACCCACGAACCCCTAAGGGACGGGATGTCTCATCCAAAATATGCGCAGAAATATTTATCATGAAATCTTGAGTCCTGCGCGTTTGACCTGGCTTCGCTATCCCTCCGATTGGGTTGTTATTTTAATCCTTATTTCAGAGTTACTCTTTCATTCATGTGAATTCATCTGTATACCCAATGGAACTTTAACCGAAAGTCTTGTACAATTAGAATGGAATAACTAAGATGACCTAGTAAATAAATAGTT
This sequence comes from Nitrososphaeraceae archaeon, assembly GCA_035252175.1. GTDB lineage: Archaea > Thermoproteota > Nitrososphaeria > Nitrososphaerales > Nitrososphaeraceae > JAFAQB01. The sequence continues at coordinate 15,775 of DATFDI010000054.1, read as the reverse complement.
GATGTATGACTATCCGTAATGCTAGTCGGATTATCGATAGCAATAGGTTACGCTCTTAAATTAGTATATCCAAGAAACTACTTATAACTCATAATCGAGCGTCATTATTGTCAGGTTTGACTCGCATTAAGATAAAACTGTATGGCCTTGTACACCACAGTCCCTAGGTGTACCTGTAGGACGGACCAAAAACCTAAAGCTAGGAATCTTTATTATACCTCTAAGTTAAAATTCAAAAGGAGAATTAATGTGGGTGGCCAAAAGAAGATCAATGAGCTAAGGCCAGGTGACAGAGAAGTCAATGTGACAGGGAGTATTGATAGCATATCAGAGCCGAGAACAGTCAACCTAAGAGCAGGTGGAACAGCGCAGGTTGCAGACGCAATACTATCGGATGAAACTGGAAATATAAAACTTTCATTATGGGACGATCAAATCAGGAGTGTACAGCAGGGCGACATGATTTCTATTGAAAACGGATATACTCAGAGTTTCCGCGGAGAAAACAGTCTAAGCATAGGAAGATACGGCAAACTCAAGAAGCTATAATATTTCTTTGTAGTTTCGGATGGTCTATCAGCTGAGCCAGCCTAGAAGTATATACGACTGAAAACTGCCATGTCTGCAGCCCTAAAAATAATAACTTTTGTCCACAGTCGTGGTAACGATTTAGCTAATGTAACCTGTATCAGATGCTCTATGTGTTATTCCAGGCTGTTGTTGACCTTCTGCTATCCTCCCTGCTCTCCCCGCGGCTTGCTGTTCAATAGTTTGAATTAACATTTCCGTATCCTTTGCTCGTTTCTCAAGCTTGCTCATATCCACCTTAATTCCTATTAGCGAAAGCAAACTCTCCAAAATGGCCTTAGAAGCCTTGGCATCAACTAAATATCCTGACGTTTCTCCTAGCAAGCAGGTACCCTCCAACCCACGAAGCTTGGCTATACCGATAATAAGCCCGTTCATGCCAGTTATGCTGCCACCGTCCATGGAAAGAATATTTTTGTTATGAAAAGATCTCACAATATCTTTGTGCGTTGCTGTCCCATAGATGCGTGGTTTCTCTATAAATACGCCTGTAATATATGCAGCCAAGGTGAAAACCACCTGTGAATTGAACCTGCACGCGATATCAAGTATCTGCTCGGCGAGACCGTACTCGGAATCGGGATTTGCTGGTTGTGAATCTCCCGTGAGTAGCAGGAGATTTTTATCCGCGTGAGTCTTTCCCTCTGAATAATAAATGCTATTTTTCATTAATTCTGCTACTCCGTCATTTCGGATCATGATTTGAGGGGGAAAGGAAGACGAGTATATATCCGCAAGATGTTTGGCTTTCAACTCTTCTATTAGATGATCGACAGCCATCTTCCCCACATATCCGCTGCCGGGGAAACCACAAATTAAGTAAGGGGATTTTAACTGAGGCAAATCAGAAGAGGAGTATACTACATTTATTCCACCTCGTGGAGATGACATATCCCTAAAATCAAAAAATGGACTTTAAAATGTTACGTAATTTTATGAACAACGTCAGTACCCATCAATTGGATCGGAATATTCCAATGAACCATAAGTGGGGCTACTATTATAGCAAGTACAGTGCAGGCAATCAAAGCAAACAGAAAAATACGTTCGCGAGTTATCTTCATAACGTAGGCAATATACCACATGGATCACGTCTAATTGAATCTTACCATGTGATCCTCTAGTACTTGCCCGATCCCGCTATACCAAACCGATGACCGTTGACGCCCGTGCGAATGTCATATTACTTTCTCTTGAGCAGCGCGCCCCCTCCCTTTGAGGTGTTACATGTATTAAATTTAAAGAATTTCATAGATATTTCGATTATGGATATGGTAGATGTAAAGTTACAAGCTAGTGTTGACACACAAAAAGATTCTACTCCCCTAGAAACAGCCGCAGAAGGACAATTACAAGAACAAGAAACACATATAGACTTAGAACATGAAATAGAATGTCCTAGGTGTAATGATATAATGGATCTTCTGTCTGATTTTGACAGTCTTTATTATTCATGTGAAGAATGTGGCTTTATCCTTTATACTATGAAAAGAACATCATGACTTCACTCTGCTCTATGTAGCGAGGCAATTTAAGCCAGTCCGAATTAAATATTTATCAACGCTCAATTTGTCCTTTATTTGAAGAACCATGAACGATACCTTAGTCCGTCCAACCTCTTAAAGAACAACCTCAAGAAAATAAAATAATTCTATTAGTAGCAGTAGCAACAAACACTACAGGAAACTTAGCTATAATTTCTATTCGTATGTGTAGCCATTCAATTTATTGGTGGCTTGCATGGCTGCCATCTTGGTATATTATTTTTGTGTGTTTTCTTAGAAAGTAAGGTCAATGCCCAGAATTTATTTTTCGAGTTTCGCTCGATGGTTGTGAGATGTCCAACACCCTGCCAATGGGTTCAGGAAAGCTTCAACCAGTCCCAACTGAAGCAGCTTTGTAAAGCATCATAAAATTATGTAGTATCGGTTGAGCTCGCTTCTTGATCGTATCTCTTCACTATAGTAGAAAGCGCAGTTCTTTTACCGCCAACTATCTTTATATCTACATTTATTTTTCCATGTTCTATTTCAATTATATTATATGTATCTTCGAAGACTCCTCTGTATCGCCATGAACAAGCGGTTCCGGCGTACGCAATTTTTAAAGAACCTAGATTCCAAAGCCACGGCCTGTGTTTATGACCACAAAGAACCAGGTCTACTTTGGACTCTAAGCAGGCTCTAAGAGTATCGCCTGCATCCAAGATGCCAACAACGTTTGCGTAGCCAGTATCGGGTATAGCTATCAGATGATGATGCATGGCAACAATCTTGGTTCTATTGCCGTATTTCTTCAGGGATTCTTCCATCCATAGGTTCTGTCTATGGCCTACTTCACCTTCGTCTCTGTCAGGTCGAGCGGTTCCAACAGTAAGGACCACTACGTCTTCGAATTCATAGACCTGTCTTGAACCAAAGAATTTCTTGAACAAGAGATAGCCGGTGTGACGATAGTCATGATTTCCCGGAAAAACTATTAAATTAGCAGATTTAAATCTCTCAATTTCGCGCTTGGCCTGCTGGAATTGGAAAATTAGACCATCATCTGTCAAATCGCCTGATACAATTATTGCGGTGGGTTTAAGACTATTGACTTCATCGACAATCATATCAAAGACATTTTTTTTAAAAAGACCGCCAATGTGCAGGTCCGATATCTGAACAAACTGCATTCACCAGTTAATTTGTGATACATAATATATTACTAGCGTGAAGCCAATAGCCGCGAAACAAATTCAATTTTTCGAAAACCTCTTTCGAAGGTCAGTTTATCTATCTTAGTTTTGTTTGTTGCTTTCGTTAGGTAACAGGTTTATGCGTAAATATACCTGTACGAATATCCATGATGTCTTTGGTTTTATCCGACATAGTAATAGCCATAGTGGGCTAGCGAACTCATACGGCTACAAAGCACGTATAACCGTTAAACTACAGTTAATAGTTGAGCTAAGGATTTAAAGAGACTATATGAAAATTATTCGTTATATATTGTGCATTTATGCAGCTTTTGTTGTTCTCTCATTATATATGAATTGCATAGAAAAACGGAGACGAGTTATCAATCTGCCTCATTTGCTGTGATAGCGGGTACTTTGGTCAAGAACCGCCTTAAGATCCAACCCTATATATGAGAGTATTAGTAAGAATTTCTATACCGAATGGCCAGCTGTATTGCTTTTCATTCCTACAAAGGGGGTACAGGAAAGACTACAATAGCCGCTAACTTGGCTGCTTTGCTGGCAAAAAAAGGCTACCGAGTTTTCTTACTAGATCTCGACGTATATGCGCCAAGTCTCCACTCTTATTTCGACAAGAACCCGAAAAGATGGATTAACGATTTTTTAAACGGTAGTGCTGAGGTTGGAGATATTATAATGGACGTAACCTCCGCAATAGAAGAGATATCTTCAGCGCATGACCACAAAAAAGAGTCACCAGTATCGGGAGAAAACCAAAAAATAACCGGCAGACTTTGGGTCGGATTCTCGAGCCCGAAGAAGGAAGAAATTTATAGGCTTGAGGGCGGTAGCGGAAAACAGGAAAGTTCCAAAATACAATTACTTCGCAGATTTATTTTGTTAAGGGAACAGTTAATTTCTCTTCATGACGCTGACTATATCATAATTGATACTAGCCCGGGCATAAGATACTGGTCAATAAATGCGTTAGCTGTTGCAGACACGCTGTTTCTCACATTAAAAATGGGCGATCTTGATATCGAGGGCACCAGAAAGATGGCAGAAGAGATATATGGATCGTTTACAAAATTTGGTGCGAGATCTTATCTAGTAATGAATAGGGTGGCTGGATATTGTGTCCCTATTAACGTAAGAAACCCGCAGGGAAAGATATCACAACTGAATGCCGGCACTTTCGACTATGGCTCGCCGGCATCTCATTCACATGGAGATGGCTCTCTTATAATGGAACAACAAAAGGAAGAGTCAACTGTGATAGCTAATAGCCTTGCAAGTGAAGTTAGAATGGACGTAATTTCGGCTATATCATGTTATTGCGATATCCAGTTTAGTAACAAAGAGTTCCTGACTGTAATTAAATATCCAAATCACCCATTTGCACATCAATTCGAACAGCTCACGCAAATTATAGAAAGAATGCAAAAGAGATCCTGATTTTCCAACATTAAAGCTAAAAAGTATATATGATAAGTTTCGAAATTCAAATGTAGTTAATGCAGATTCCTGGCGCACCATATATGGTAGAAAAGGGAAGCATACCGGAAAGTCTGATACTTGTCAGTGGTCCATCTGGATCGGGAAAGACGTTGTATTGTCGACAATTCTTTGCAGACGGTATATTGGGGGGTAGATATTGTATCTATATAAGCTCAAGTTTAATGAATAAGCAATTTAGAAATCAATTCCATAAAATTGAAAAGTTGACTTTAGATAAAAATTGCAAGTTCATAAACCCGTATCTATATACCATACCGATAAATAATTCGCTCGAGAATTTGTCATCAAGTTCAGTGTCCCACGCCAAGCCTGAACTAGACGACCAAATTATGACTTCTGCAGACGGTAATATGACAACAGAGCACACTTACAGAAGTTTGAGACCGGACAAACTCGCATTGACTCTTACTGAAGTTCATAACTGCATAACTCAACTAAGAAAATATGAAATTGATAATGAACTTACTGAACTTATGCCTCGGGATGCTTTAAGTCGCGATAAGGATTTGACCAATCCGGTCACTTCTGAGATCAGATCACATGCGAACCGGCCAATTCAGCTAATACTCGATTCACTTACGCACCTTACAGCTATATTTGGAGAAGAGGCTGTATTGAAATTTCTCAACGATTTGTCATTCATTTTGAAAGATGCAGAGGCTTCGGCTATTTTTACATTAACCACGCCGGCGAATGAACAGTTTAGGAATGCTGTCACCTCCATACTTGATGGAATAATTGAGCTAAAGCTCGAAGAATATGGTGGCTCGTTAACAAGAAGCATAAGGCTGCTATCGATCAAGGGCATGCATAATGCCCCATCTTGGATCAATTTTAGAATTTCTGATGATGGCACATTGACATTTGATGACCAGTCCACTTTGTCAACATGCATGTTGTGCGGGAAATTGATACTTGGCAGACCAATATTGGACTCGGAATTCACTTTTGATAGTCAAAGTTGCCTAGAAACCTACAAGAAACTTTCAGGGGTATACGGTTCTAACATATCAGAAATCGGCCTGCCATCAGAAGTCGTAAATGTGAACTTTTTCTTTATAGATATTGTTAGCCTTTCCGATCCCTCGCTATCCGTTAAGAAACAGATGGAAAAAATTGCAGTTCTAAACAAAATGATAGGCTCTTGTCAGGCATATGAGACAACGCCCAAGGATATGAAAATCATACTGCCAACCGGCGATGGAATGGCCATAGGGTTCCTCCTGAACCCCGAATTACCATTTCAACTTAGCATACAGCTTCATCGAAAACTTAGAGTTTACAATCGTGGCAAGTCAAATGAAGACACAATAGGCGTTAGAATAGGTTTGGGGTCCGGTCCAGTATTTGTTGTCAATGACATAAGGGACAACCAGAACGTATGGGGGCCAGGAATCATACTCGCTCGTCGGGTTATGGATATAGGCGACAACTTTCACATATTGTTGACCGATAGATTAGCAGAAGAGCTAATATCACTGAAAGATGAATATAAAATGGCTATAAAACCTTTAACGAACGTCAGGATAAAGCACGGACAAACGATCAAGTTATATTCGGCATTTTCTGATGAATTCGGTAACCCAGGATCGCCATCAAAAATTACAGAGCGTTTTTCCTGAATCAGATATGTTTGATCTACACGTCGAGGTAGACCGGTATATGCAATAGATAAGAATGTAGACGTACCTATTATACTCGTGTTGGGTGAGGTTCTCAATTGAAACGGTTACAGATTTTATTAATAATGCTCTAGGTCTCGATTTTCCTCATGTATCATAAATACAAAGCGCGAACCCTCATAATCTTCTACCCCATGTCTTTGCCAATTTACTGTGTAAGACCGTGTAATTTGCTTTCCGATGATTTTCACAGTACGGGGCAGATTAGAATACAAGGTCTCGACTTTCTGTATATCTCTCGTCATAAGCAGCGATCTACGCCTTTTCATCAGATACTTTATAGCAACGTTTCTATGTGTTTGTCCTTCGACCGGGATTCTCTCTTGGTTCGTTTGTATAGTAAACTGTCGCTTGCCCAAGAACTCAGATCTATTTTAGCAGAATATAGTGTATATACTACAAAGGAGTTGACCACATGTTTAGATATTGTTCAGTTGACGACGGTGTATAACAAAGATTGCGGGCAAAAGCTAAAGCACATTTTGATTAAGCCGGTCTACCAATGTTGACGATAAAGTTCTCCACTCAAGTATGCGAAACTCAGGTTAACAGCAGAGGATCCGACCTAATAGCGATCAGAAATTGATGATGTGATTGTTAAATTATTAAAATATAACTAAATGCATTTAATAAATAATAGATATCAGGTTATTATGCATGATCCACTCAAGTAATTCGTTGTCAAACAAGACCATGCCACGCTCGGCACGTAGATCCCGCAAACCTTTGCGAGAAGACTGGTTAAAGGGACCTGGCAGAGGATTTTTGCTTCGATGTACTTATGGAAAGTGTTCATTTGAATGGCAATATTTTGGAAGACGTAAATGGGCTGAATGTCCAGTTTGCCACAGCGTCATGAGAGTCGCAGCAGCGAAAAGGAATTTTATTGATTGTAACAAGTCCAATGCAGGGGGTCGCAGAGAGTCCAAGCACGATAAGGGCTGATAGAATAGTGCAATGACAAAACTGAAGAACACTAATGAATAAATAAAGAATTTTCATCTTTTGCAACTAGCATATCAACTGTGTTTTTGCGCTTATCTTCTACTACTATGAGTGCTTTTGTAATTTTAAATTTCTTCGGTAGCATCTGAAGATAAAAATTCGTTGTATAGTTGTCTGAAAATGATTTTGATTCTATAAAATTGAGATCTTCATCGTAAAGATATGATATAAATTCATCTCTTAACTTAACGATCTTTATGATATTCGTAAGCCGTCACGGTCGCTTCTATACCTTAAACCATATTTTTAGATTACAAATCGGAAAAAGTGCCATTTTTGATTCTATTGTACTCTCAGACTCGAGTTACCCACCACCTACGTCAGCACCTATGTGTCCCCATTTGTTCTCTTGGTATGTGTCAATTAATTCGTTAATGATATCATCATAGTTAATATCGCGCCTCGTCGAATGCATAAGATCTTCGAGCACTGCAGTAAGTCGAGCATAGGTTTGCTCATGAATAACCAGAGTCTTCACAGTTTATTTAATATTTTATGTTGATATTTATCTATTGACATCTATGCTTCGGTACGTTATCTTGAAAGGTTTATGTTATGTATCTATGCAATTGATATAATTAATATAAATATAGGCTGTGTCGCTTTAACAGGTGCTATACGGTATGAAATCCAAAGACCGTCGAAATCGTGGCAGCAAAGTAGTAAGGGAAAAGAAAATCAAGAGATTCATAGTGTTTGGTCTGATAGCAGTAGTAGCCGTTGGTATTGGGCTAGCAGTAGCATCTTCTAAGTTCCTTGCCGGATCCAATGCATCTGCACAGACAATAGATGGCATACAATGCAATGCTGTTGAGCAACTGGTATTTCATAATCATGCGCATCTTGATATATTTATCGATGGGCAGCCTTACACAGTACCTTCCCAAATCGGTATCGTTCCTGGAAAATGCATTTATTGGTTACATACACACGATGATTCTGGCGTTATACATATAGAATCGCCCGTGACCAGAAATTTTACACTAGGACAATTCTTCGATATTTGGAAGAAGCCATTCAACAATGTACAAATATTCGATAAAACTGCTAATGCAACAAATGGCATGGCAGTATATGTCAACGGAAATAAAATAAATGCAACGGCAAATTATAGGAACATAAACATTCAAGAGCACGATCAAATAGCCATAGTGTTTGGCCGACCTCCGTCTAAAATTCCACCAACGTACGAGTTCCCGAAAGGCTTGTAAGTGTCTGGTTTCTGAGTTTGTAACTAGAGCTTCGAATTCCGTCCACGCAGAGGCCATTGTCACCGGGAAGAGGAATAACATATTTGGCCTCATAATGGAGCAGATAATATCACGTTACAAGATTTTTAGTCTACGGCTGGGAAGCTTCAAATGTGCTTACCAAAAACGTTAGACTTAAAATTAGCGGAACCTATTGTACTTGGAAATTCATGACCGGTACATTTACTCTCCTAGACGGTTATGCAACAAGCGAAGGAACAAGAAAATTCGCTGAGGGCGCCATCCAAAAAGGAATACCTTTTAGTCACTTCCGTGCTTTCGATGGATTGCGTTTATCGAGTATCGGGCTTGGTACTTACTTGGGCCAACCAACCGCGGAAGATGATAGAGCCGTTGAAGAGGCGGTTTATGAATCTATTCGATCTTGTGCTGTGAATGTCATAGATACAGCAATCAATTATCGTGCGATGAGATCTGAAAGAAGCATAGGAAAGGCGTTGTTACGCTTGGCCAGGGATGAAATTGTATCAAGAGAGCAGGTCTTCATCTGTAGCAAGAACGGATACATAACAAACGACGGACAGTTTCCTAGTTTCGACTTAATAGACTATATTCACAGGATGTATATATCAACGGGAATAATTGGTACAAACGACATCAGCTCTGGCTATAATGTCATGAATCCCCGCTATATTGAAAGATGTATCGACAAATCACTAAGCAATATGCATCTTACTACTATCGATTTGATGTATATCCATAACGCATTCGAAAGCTGGCACCAGGACGTAAACAGAGAGGAATTTATGGAGATGCTTGGAAAGGTTTTTGAGGTTTATGAAAAATATAGATCAAATAACAAGATTCGTTATTACGGAATGGCTACATGGACTTGCTTTAGAGTACATCCTAATAGCAAAGAATATCTTTCTTTAGAAGAAGTGGTTAAACTAGCGCACAAAGTTGGTGGTAGCGAACACGGATTTAGATTAATTCAACTTCCATACAATTTAGCCTATAGTGAAGCATTGCTGCTAAAAAACCAGTCAGTAGGATCCAACAAGAATTTGAGCATATTAGAAGCCGCAAAATTGTTAAATGTTAAGGTATTTGCCAGCGCTCCGCTACTTCAAGGCAGATTGCTTAGCACTAAAATCCCTGATTATATGGGAATATCAGATCAGGTAGCCAAACTTATTCAGATAGTACGATCGAGTCCATCTATTATTGCACCTCTGTTGGGATATAAAACCCAAGAACACATTAAACATAACGTCAAGATTGCAAACATTCCTCCAATGAGCGAATCTGAATTTTTGAATGTGGTCACGTGCCTTCTAAAAGGCAAATAGACAGCCTGCCTGTAGTATATGTAATTAACCATAAGACCGCGAATGGCTTTTCTTTTTGCTGTATTCTGGCATTACGCAAAAATATATCCGCGGTTACATGTTCTAGAACACGGGCTATATCCTTTGTACGCTTCTCAGAAAGAACATCAAAATTCGATTTTTATCAAATGAGCAATCGCTATGAGTAACGCAACGACTATAGCACTATAATATTACATTCATATCGGCATGACTTTTCTGGCATCTGTTAACCGCTATTTTTTTACAACATTATGAGTCTCCTCTTGGACCACGGCAAGCTGCTCAGTGGGAGCCTTAAATGCCGAATGGAATGGATTTGAGTCTCGCTTGGTATAATCTTCGGCCCATTTGAATTTGCGCCGTAAAGTCGAAGTATAGATCGAGCTCCAATCAAGTTCAACGTAGTTAAGCCAATCTTTCATGACCCTCGGATCTATATAGTTTCTCAAGGATGTCCCAAGGTTATAATCGCGTGTTTCATTTTGTAATTTGAGCTGCATCTCAACTTTATTTAGTCTTTCCTCTAACTTCTTCTTCTGAACTTCGGTCTTCCACTTCTTTGCCGCTATTTCATTTCTTAGCTTTTCAATCATCTCTTGTTTCCTTTTAGTTGATTCCTCGAATCGCTCTAACGTCTTCTTGCTCGCGGGATTTCTTGGGTCAATCCCTCTTTTATGATTGCAAGTAATAGCAGCGTTAAGGTTTGCAATTTTGGCAACATATATTTTCTCTGCCTGGGACGAATTCCTGTTTACGACGATTGGAGGATTTATTAAGGATTCCCTTAATGTTTTTGTTGCAATATATGTTCTGAATACCTTTGCTGTTAGGCCAGGCACATTTTTTGGGTCAACACTGCGTAAAAATGCATTCACCTTGCCAGATGTTATGCCATCAAAAATATGCGACCCGGCATCCTTTCCATTCATAAATAACTGAAGATTGTCGTGAAGGCCCCTCGAGTCTTCAGAGTTAACTTCGAGCGTTTTTTGCCAAGGCACACTGTCTTTGCCTAAAAAATTGAACTCTATAAACTGCTTCCCGTCCTTCGTTGGGAACTTGATATGTTCTACTCGCAATGTTGATGCACCAACAGTGTCGGCTTCTTCGGGATCCTTTTCATCGCCGACTCTCATTGCAAGCTTGAATATAAGATAACATACAGTTGCAATTTTCTTTTGATTATTTTCCTTGGCTCTCAGCATCCTATTAATGATTCCTTTCTGAATTTTGTCAATGTGTCTAGCGAGTTTTGCTGCTTTATCGTACTTTTCTTTGTCGTTGTTTTGCCTGAGTGCTGAGGAATCATGCAACCAAACGTACTTTCTCTTAGCGCTTAATTTATCCATCCATGTAGCAATCCACATGGACGAGTGATCATGAACAATCTTTCTCCATGGGCCCTCTGGCACCGGTGCATGTTCTCCAAGATTAAGAGTAACGTCTTGGGCTAGTATACGAGGCTTCCATTTACCACGCAGCGGATGCTGTCCCCTTCCCATGAACAGACCAGGTGGTTCCACTAACCAATTAGCAATTTCAACTTCGTTACCATCAATAACGGCCTTACCATATATTGCCTTCAATTTCTCTCTCTCTTCCCTTTTCGATAATGATAATTTCTTTTTCTCCTCTGGCTGCAAGTTACGGACTCTTTCTTTTTCAGCTTCCTTGATTTTTCTTTCCTGGTCGATGAGTCTGAAAGCTTCCGAAAAATCGATCTCTTTGATATTATCAATATCTTGGAACTTTCCGGGCAACAACTTACTAAAGTCTTTTATGAAATTGGACTGAAAGACTGAGTCATTTACATAATGAGTATCCTTTTTGGCTGCCCAGGCGTACACAAGCTCCTCCTGTTCTCGGTTGAGCATTAGGTTTTCACCACGTACAATGATAGTTATCCCTCTCGGTTGATATTCTGGAGGAAATGCTATCCCATTGTGTTCCAAGGTATCCCATTTTCTTCTTGCGGAAGTAGTAGTAATCCCCATTACGTTATACAAAAGACCATCAATCATTATTCTTAAACTTTGTCTAGTAACGTATTACGGATACCTGTTTAAACTCTAAACCCGCTCTTGATAAAGCGATTCATTTTTACTTTTTTAACACAGACCCTAGTAAGTTTCGGATGTTATCCACCATTCCTTTGCGGTTTTCCTTTTTTTCAACCAATTTAAAACAATTTGGGCATAATGCACGCAGGTTGACCGGGCGATTGTCCTTTAAAGAGCCATTGATATGTTCAAAATGAGGATGAATACTAGCGCTAAATTTAACTTGGCACTTATGGCAACGATGACGTGCTCTTTCCAACACAGTTTGCTTGATACTCATGGTAAGATGTTGGTACTTACTTTTATCTACTTTCTGATCAGGCGTCCCGCCGAAGAATGACAATATGTAATATTATAGCGTCCTAAACTTAATCCTTGCGGATGAACCCTGTATATTCAATTCGTGCATAATTGGCGTAGTCGCTTTGAATTCATGTCTGCTATACGTAAAGGTTCAGGGATCCTTTGACCTATTATAGTTAATTCCTTGACAATTTTTGCTGCTGTTGGTAAGCTTATTTTATGACCTATGCTTACGTAGATATGCTTGCTACCGCAGTTTCGCATTTGTAATCCGAGAACATCTCCACCAACTTCTACTGATTTATCTGTTCTAACGGAACCACAAAGCAGAGATTTTGCAACGCCAATTGTAGGTTTGTTTATCATTACTCCTATGTAAGATGCTAAGCCGCATCGTCGAGGATGCAGGAGTCCATGTCCATCGACAAGCAAAATCTGGAATTCCTTCTTCACCAATTGAAGCACATCTGTTATTGGTTTGTATTCCCTTAGGATAAAGAGGCCTGGAATATAGGGTTGATCTACTACGGTAATCGCGTTCGTACTTTCAACTGCATTGAGACTATATTTTTCTATCACCGTTGCGGAACAATAAGCAATGTTGTGCTTGTATGAAACGTCTACTCCGCATACATATTTTATTTTGAGACCTTCATTGTCTTTAGTAATGATCCTTTTTGCTATCTGTTTCTGCTGTCTTACCATACTGCCGTAAAGAAGGTTACTAGACAATAATGTATAGACAGCTACATCTATACTAATAACAATTAACATTGATATAAAAATTCGAATTTTGCTACTATACCCCGCAACATCGCTCTGGCTATGTGTGTCATCGAGAATTCTAGCCGTAGTAACTGCTGAAAAAAAGCTGTACCTTGCACAAACTTAAAACTTATCAGATTTTGAATCTAGGAAAAATTTAGGAATCTAATACTAATCGTATCTTTTTTTACTGTTACTATTGGACAAGTACAATCCGTTACCGGCATCTTGTTGTGAAATGGACCGGGTGGGATTTGAACCCACGACCACCTACGTGTCCTCTGCCATACAACTTTGACATGCAAGGCAGGTATTCTACCAGACTTAACTACCGGCCCACCTTGTTATGCCCAGGTTCTGATAATTTAAGTGTTTTAATATTGTAGCCACGGGTATCGAATTCGCCTAGACTTAGCCTAAAACAAATTATGAGCAAATCGATTTGTATGCTATATATGTTTCTGATATGACATGTTACCCAGCCGAAAATATATATCACAAATATATTAGGTAGTAGATCTTAAGACACTCATAGTCATGTCAAGTAATACCTATTATCATCCGGGAGTCTTGTGCGAGACTGATTGGGTAGCAAATAACTTACAGAACGACAATTTGAGAATCCTCGAGGTTGACTATGACCCGGAAAATGCATACAGACAGGGTCATATACCCAGGGCATATCTGGTCTGGTGGAGAAAGGATATTAACGATATGGAACGCCGTGACATAATAAACAAAAGTCAATTCGAATCTCTTATGAGCAGAGTGGGAGCTACTCCGGACTCGGAACTAGTGCTCTATGGGGACTTTAACAATTGGTTTGCAGCTTTCGCTTTTTGGGTATTTAAGTACTATGGTCACCAGAAAATCAAGATAATGAATGGCGGTAGAAAGAAATGGGAGTTGGAGAAAAGACCCTATACAAACGACGAACCACCAGTCCAATCTTCAAAATATATTGCCCAACCTCCAGACGAGGGTATTCGTGCATACTTACCCGATGTTAAGAGGGCTCTTGAAAGATTAAGTGAAAACGTACTAGTCGACGTTCGCTCAGCTAAAGAATTCGCCGGTGAAATCACTGCTCCACCAGAATATCCAACAGAGCATGCACAAAGAGGGGGACATATACCAGGTGCGAAGAATATTCCATGGGCGCAAGCTGTAAATGATGCAGACGGAACTTTCAAGAGTGTTGATGAATTAAAAAGACTTTATCATGAAAATGGAGTAACTCCTGATAAAGAGATAATAGCCTACTGTAGAATTGGTGAAAGGTCATCACACAGTTGGTTTGTACTAAAATATCTTCTTGGATATCCCTCTGTGCGTAACTATGACGGCTCTTGGACAGAATGGGGGAACATGATAGGTAATCCAATTGCAAAATGAAAGACGTTAAAGTGACAAGAATAGATGGAGTCAGCTAATATCCCCATAAAAAAGGGCCAATTTTATGAGATTTACGAAAAAGGTCGTTTTGATTTTGTATTAGAGGATAAAACCAAGAGGGGCTTGGAAGTGCGAGAACTTAGCTATGATGATAAATATGGAGTAAATTCGGAAAAGGGAATGATATATGATATTGATGGTATTGGACATCAAATAGGAATCAGATGGTATTTTCCTAAATCAAATTATTCGTTGCAAGACGTATCAGAAATTGCTGAGGAATTGGAATCCAAGTATAGAGCTATTAGAGAATTGACCTGTCCAGATGACTAAGCGTTAACAACAACAGAAAGCCTTTTAGCCTGTATGTCATTACAGAAGTGGTGAGAATATGTCCTCACTTCTTAGAGATCGAGTTTGGGTCATGTTGTCTGGAGTTGCAAAAAGAGGTGTATTTCCATTACATGCCAGTAAGTTGGGAGTGTTTAGGATCCCTGTAGAAATTACGGACCTTTCCGATATATCAAGTATCGCTAACGATTTAAAGAAATCTGGATTCAAAATTGATACATATGCGGATAGAATTTATGTCACTCATACATGGTCTGAAGATAACGAGGATCCCATAACTCGCGAAAAGTTGTCTGCGTCACTCTCTGTTACTGTAGAAATAGTAACTGGGGAGGTGGTCGATGTAATTTACCAGCTAAAGCCATTAGAATTTTTTGGCGACCCCTATTGGGTAACAAACTACAGACACAAAGCTGATCACAACGCTAAGATGGTCGTAGACACTATAATTAGAAACTCAAAAATTGGTGACAAGCTGATCGCCCACTACCAAAAGTCTGAGAAGCTTTCTGTTGATGCTGCAATTAAGAAGCTGGAAGAGTTAACCCCAACAGCTATGAATCCAAAGCCAAGGAGTGCTACTGCTTCAGTCTCTTCTAAAACTACACCTAGTTTAGCTCCACCATCACCTGTTGCCCCCACTCCAGCTGCACCAGCAGCTGTACAGGAAGTAGCTGGTGCGTCATCATTGTCTTCTTCTTCTTCTGGCGCTGGTGGCCCAACTACTATTTCTCTAACAGGAAATGGTACCGATTATTCAAAGGTTGATGGACCTATTGATGCAGGTTTCAAATCAAAAAGACAAGTCGTAGGTACTTTTCAGGGTATAAAAGTATGGGGTCCT
>DATFDI010000053.1:0-18326 GCA_035252175.1 Nitrososphaeraceae archaeon | reverse complement strand
GGATACTAGAATCCCTATTTGTCCATGTAACAGATGTACCTGCCTTTACAGTTAGTGGTGATGGGTCGTAGGGTTTTGAAATAGTAGGAGAAGAAGAACCCTGAACTATTGAAACAGAAGTTGCAGAAGCAGAAGCAGAAGAAGTTGTTGCTTGTGCATATACTGGCTTTTGATAAAACATGCTAGGTGACACTGATAGTAAAGAAATAGATATTATCAACACACCCATTAATAATTTGGGACTACCGGACATACACACTCGAACAAAACTTTCTCCTAAGACCATGTGTCTTTCTGTTAATATAAAATACATTTATTACGTAATTTAAACACATTGGTACAACTCTCGAATTAGGTCAAGGATCAATATTATTAGATATGGCTGAATTTGTACCTGTTCTTAGTATTGACAGAAATACCTGCACCAAGAATTTCTTATTATGTAGTACAACTATCGAACCGACAGCAAAAAATAATAAGAATTCATATCATATAGATGAGTGATGCAAATAAAAGTTGCATTCTTACCTGTAATGTTACTCATGCTAACGCTACTTTTAGTTTTTTCTTTTTCTAGTACTAAAATAGCATACGCTCACATAACTAAAATGTTTGGCAACATTCAAGTTGAAGTTGGCTGGAGTAACGAACCTTCACTAGTAGGTCTGTTAAATAATGCCATAGTTCAGGTAAACCAAACCAGTGGCAAAAATACTCAGACACCTATAATCAATGCCCTGGCTAATATGGATATCGCAGTAAAGTATGGTGGAGTAACAAAACCACTTGACTTTGTTCCATCTGAAGAAACAGAAGGCATGTACAATGGCCAGATGATCCCTACGAGGCCTGGTACATATAGCCTTGTACTGAATGGCACGATACAGAATCAGAAAATCAATGCCGAGATACCGCTTGATTTGGTTGAAAGTACTCAAAAACTTAATTTTCCTGATTCTGGAGGCGCCAGCAGCGGTGGAATAGGTGTTAGCAATACCGCAGCTACTAGTAATAACATTGGACCCCAACTTCAGGGAATTGTTAGTCAGTTAGCAAATGACATTGATTCGACAAAAGGCAGCATAGATAAATTGACCAAAACTAGCGCAAATACGCAAAAAACCATTCAGGATCTTAAAGGGACAAACGATAGACTATACATGATAGGATTGGGTGGAGTGGGAGCTGGTGTAGCTGGAATAGTTATAGCTGCTGCAGCCATTTCTCGCAGAAACTTTCCCGAGATTTCATAACTCATTATTTTTGGATAATCTCTATCTAGTGCATGATAAAGTTCACTATACATTTATTACAGCAGTACTACGAGAAGTAATCTTTGGGCAGGTAATAATACTGTTCGATAGCTGTACCACAATCGTTTTATTTAAAATCGTTAGTATACATATCTGATGATATCCAACATTAGTAGAAATAGTATTCTTGCAATACTGTTTGCGGGCGTCATCTCAATCGCAGTAGTTTTCCCACTCAAAGCAGCATATGCGCATACTTTCTCAGGAGGGGAAAGTGCATCATTCCTTGCTTTAGTTAAAATATTACAAGCTGATTTAGATCAAGTACAATCCAATGTCGCTTCAAATGCTACTCTAGCTCAGGCTCATGCAAGTGCAGTCGCTGAACACCTTGATGCAAACACTACAAAAGAGCTTGCTGAAAGAAACAAGCTAGTCACAAATGACTTGACTAAAGCGATATCTGATTTGAATCAAACAATCCAATCAAAGCCTGCATTGGATGTTGTGAAAGGAAAAATCAGCAATATTAATGCGCTCTTACAAGAGGCCGTCACGGTGCGCGTTGAGAAGAATCAGTTGACTAACTCTACTGTAAAGGGCCAAGCTGTTAGTGACATCGTAGACGAAGTCCTAGAACGCTATAGAGAAGCTTACGGAATCGAAGAAGGCAAAAGTACAGCAGGACATAATAGCATAGTAAATATTGCTGACTATCAGAGTGCTCAAGGAATTGCAGCCAAAGCCCAAGAAATGTTCATTGAGGCAAAGCAGCTTCTACCGGCTAATGAATTATCGTCTACTGCTATAACTAAAGTAGGAGGTGATCTCTCTTCACTGAAAAATGATATTGATACAAAGCTTCCATATGATAGAGTAGCCACTTTTGCAAACAGTACAGTTACGCCTGATCTTAAAGCAGCCTTTAAGTTAGGATCATCTGAGTGATATATGAGATCCTAAATTTCATATTTTTTTTAGTTCTCTAGATCAATTCGCTATGTAAATAGATATCAACCAGATCTTCGTTCCATCCACGAATTTGCTAAAACCAATCCAGTTACAAATTATTACTATTGTTAAGCATCTGCTCTGACATGTATAAAATACTTCAACATTCATAATAACAATGGTACTGTTTTATTAGCATGAATTAACTCGGTTAATCGAGAGTTAAATCATGCTACACCCATTATTCATATTATGATGGAGGTCTTTTGCTATTTTCCATATCACTCAATAGCAGAGATTGATAACATCATAGTGAATGTCAGAGGTCACGTGGTGAGCCAGCTAATATGAATAAATCATTTAATTTTATTTTATGGGTATTGCTAATCGTAGGTGCTCTAACGACTATTGCAGTTGGTGGTGAAAATAGCATTTTGAGAAATGCTTATGCCGCAAACGATAACTGGTATGTTGGTAAGGGTGCTCAACCTAACACGTATTATACATACAAGATCCAGAATGGAGATACAGATAATGGACAACCATTTACAATGAATGTTTATTTTAAACAATTTAACAGCACTGGCTATTATTGGATTGCACCGACATACGTAGTCACTCAAGGACAAGTCTTCAGTGGAACATTTCACCTAAGTGATCTGGACCTGAGTGTTCTTGGAACTTCTAAAATTCCAGATAACATGACCAAATATGCTAGTGCATATACTAATTCAATACACTGGCTTGCATCTTTTGTACCCAAACCTGGTCAATCTCTAAGTGCTCCATATTGGGGTAAGATAGCATCCATAGGAGGTTCACCAATTGCACCAACTGGCTCAGCTAAGGTCACTGTACCAGCTGGAACATTTGATACCAAGGTAATTAATTATCATAAAGGTGTTGATAACAATATTTGGATAAGTCCTAACCTTCCTTATCCAGTCAAGGCACAAACCTTTGCAGACGTAACAACAGGAAATCCACCTATTCAGTACGCTTTTGATCTCATAGCAATGGGCCAAGGTCCTCCCCCAGAGCCTAAAAGTCAAATTGAGATTCCTAAACCTCCCCTGACAATACAAACTGCTCGTGGAACGTACTATATTCAGTTGCTTTGGGATCCGCCTACAATTCAAGCAGGAAAAACTACGGATTTTGGCATAATATTCCAAGACAATTCAAAAAATATAGTAAATCAAGTTAGCTACAGTTTCAAGGTAACAGACTCAAGTGGAAAGGTAATTGCAGATCTACGTGATCAAAAAGCCCCAGATGGGACAGGCACGCAACCAGTAAAGTTTGACAAAGAAGGTCCATTTGACATTTTGATAAGTGTAGATGCAGTCGAAGGTCAGTCAAGTGGAGATTTTGTAGAGAATGCTGACTTCCATGTGATAACTGTAAAATAATTAGTAAACATTTAGCATGAGTTACATGTAGTATTGAAAAACAAACATGATTATCCTTTCCTGTAATTTTGCCAAAAATCTATCGGACAAAACTGTTGCACCACCAGTAAATACCCTACAACAGGCATAGCTAAATTTCATACAAATAATGGAAGCTTTATTTTATGAAATGGATGTTATGAATTTAAACAAAGGTAGCAAGTTATGAGCATTAATTAGGATGCACCATTTTGCGATGTTGTTCTGCCTCTGTATCAGTCTTAAATTTATCTCTACAGACATCATGCTTGAATTTCTTTCTGCTCAAGATCAATGATATGATATATGATGCTTCATAGCCATTAAACTATAGAAGTGCATGCTTAGAATAATTTAAAAGTCAGGCTTAACATGGTTATCTAATATTAATAATCTGTTGAATCAATATAAAATTGTAGTGACTTGTAAAGGTACAAGTATACGTCATAAAGTTTCTGGTCGTTATGTTAATGGGCATAAGCGGTGCCAGCACTGTAATATATTCGTAAAATACAAAGGATTACATTGTCCACTTGGATGTCAATTAAGGGCACGACCCGAGACATTTCAGGTATAGAGTAAAGTTGAGAGAACAAAAACAAATAGAAGTACAAGCATTATATTATCCTCATCTGAACTTATAAAGTAGAGATAGATCATTGCAGTTGTCAATCCGACAAGTTTTCGCAATACTAATTTCATCTCCTATGGGTATTGCTACTTTTATCATTCTGATACCAATTTTTACATCAATAGTTATTATTGCTACAAAACAATCTGCATTTGCAGATGGCTTAACACAAGAGCAATTATCAGCCTCATTGGGAAATAGGAAGGCTGATTTGCTTATCAAAATGAATCCGCCTGTGGTTACAACTGAGACTTTGTCACAAGGTCAAAAACCTACTGTTCAATTTAGGCTATTTGATTCAAATACAAACCAATCATTTAATCATGTAACATATTATATCATTATAGAAAAATATGGAATATAATACCAATTTATTTACTACGCCGTATAAAAACATACATTGAAAAAGACGACGATAGCCAAGACCTCATATTATAGCATCAATGACCCATTGCTTGACACAAAAATAGAGCAAGTAACGGAGGGTTTAGAGACACATCATGTTAATCGCTTGAGGACACTACCATCTATTGATGATGCAAAAACCATTGTAAACTTTATACTATCAATGAAAACAGAAATCAATCTTGCTGACACTCATAGAGTAAACTATATCTATTGTTTGTGTAGACTATCGCAGTTTCACACTAAGACAAAAACATTCAGAGAGTTGTCAAGAGAGGACATATTGCTATTTTTAGATAGTTTCCGTAAACCTGAAAGTGTCGATCCACTCCATAAATGGATTGGGACCTACAATACGTATAGGTCCCTGCTCTTGTATTTCTTTAAATGGTTGTACTATTCTGATTTAGAACCTGATAAAAGGCCAAAGCCTTTAGTGGTAGAGAATATACCCAAATTAAAAAGAAAGGAGCAGTCAATATACAAGCCCTCTCATCTTTGGACTATTGAAGATGACGCACTTTTTTTGAAGTATTGCCCAAACAATAGGGACAGATGCTATCATGCTATATCAAGAGACAGCAGTTGTCGACCTCATGAGATTTTAAAGTTAAGAATCAAGGATTTGTCCTTTAAGACTTCAGGAAATTTCCAGTATGCAGAGATTTTAGTTAACGGAAAAACTGGTAGCAGGCACATACCATTGATCAACTCCATTCCACATGTAAAAGATTGGCTTGATGAGCATCCACAAGGACAAAATCCAAATGCTCCCCTTATCTGTGGCTATGACAAGAGTCTAGGAAAGTGGCTCAAACCGCGTGTATTTAATAAGATTTATTCCAATTATAAAAATGGATTATTCTCAAAACTATCTATTGATCCCAATGTTCCAATAGACGACAAGCAAAAGATTAAACAGCTTTTGCAAAAACCGTGGAATCCATACATACGACGTCATTCAGCGCTAACGGAAAAATCAAGAATATTAAAGGAACATGTGTTGCGACAGCATGCAGGTTGGTCTGGAACATCACAGATGCATCTAAAATATCTTCATTACTTTGGTAATGAATCAAGTGAGAGTCTTCTAGAGGCATATGGTATAATAACCAAGGATCAACAATCGACTAATGCACTGAAACCAAAGCAGTGTCCTAATTGCAATGAACCAAACAAACCTGATTCAAAGTTCTGTGCTAAGTGCAGAATGGTGTTAACCTATGATGCTTATAATGAGACATTAGAAGGCCAGAGGCAAAAAGAAGATAAACTCGCCATTATGGAAGAAAGATACAACTCAATGCAATCTCAAATACAGACTTTGATAGCAACTATCGGCAACATAAAAGACCAAAATCAAGTTGACAACATGGCAAAGGCATTGTATAACTCTGGTATAATAAAAAACAGTAGTGGCGCCATATCCCAATAAAGTATTGAATGTAAAGCGAGCTGTCAATGGATTTCGCTTATATGTTTGTCAAGTAGGCCTGTTTTCTCTGTAATTTCCCATAACTTGCGGTAATTATCTATCCCTACTCCCTCGATCTTTTCATCTGCAGAAAGCTTTACCAGAAAATCTAAGAATGAATATCCTATACGTGATATATAGTAATTAGCGGCCTTCAATGTAATGCGCATGCTTAGTTCTGATAGTTCGGGATCGTTCAGCTTAAGTTGTCGCTTTGCAGCAATTAGATCAATTTTTCTCGCCTGCAGTGCCATCGATGACGCGGTTTGTCGAAGCTCTTTATCTGACAATGATTTTAATTCCTCATCTTGAAGAGCATTTGGTAAAAAATCCATCTTTTCGAAATATTCCTCTGTAGCCTTATCCTTATCCTTATCTCTTAATATTGCATCATTGATATTTTCGGTAGTTCGGTTACTATAGTAATGATCTACAAGCTGTTTTGATTCAGTTTTTGACCAATTTAGTAAGTAGTAGATGGCGTTACGCTCTAGGTTGGGATCTTTTCTAGAGAACTTGTGTCTGATCACCAATTTGCGCATAAGTAGCTCGTCTAGTCCATGCCTAAGCCTTTGTCTGTGTATTTTTGACTCTCTTTGTAAATCTTGATAAGTGTATGGTCTAATAGCCAAGTAACTAGCGATTTTAGAGGTTGTTAAAAGCTTATCCTTTCTTTGTCTTTCGCCCAATCCCCTTGTCATTTCTACACCGATCCATGAATCCTGGCAAACCCCCGAACGTCAGTAACCCCCGAACCTCTTGGCTTAGTTCTCTAGTATCCACTACCATATATCTGTAATGTATGCAAGATATGAAAAATCAGGAAAAACCTGATCTAAAGCAAACAGAGCTCAGAAGACTACAATCTATCCACAAAGGGACTAGTTTCTTGTTGGTTTTGCCTAAGGATCTTATTGTAGAAATCAAAGCGGCCAAAGGAGATTATTTCAAATGCAGCGTGAGTGATGACAAGATAATCGCGCAGAAAGTCGAGGTGTAAACGTTGGAAGGGCAAAATCCCATGATCCTTGATTGCAAGATAAGTATTTGCTTGGGTTCACATGCGCAGTGTTCCGGATTTTATACAGACAACCAAAATCGCTTTTTGATGAAATGCGGCTGCGATTGTCACAAACTAAAAGAGGTTGAAAAAAATGATCTTTGACAAGCAGGAGTGGGTGTCGTATGCTATCACCCAAAACGACACCAACCTGCTGCCAAACGTCTTGTGCCACAGTCCACCGATCCTATCGTCACAAAGGAGAGCAAGCTATGACAAGGTATTATGATAACGATGAAGAAGATAAACATTCATCGAGCATTAACTTACAAAAACTTGGCATCCCTAAATGCTGCGATGTTTGCGGCATCCCAATAATCTTAAAGAAAAGAGAAATTTACGAAACACAAAACCCATGCAATTGGCTGCTATGGAAAAAGGTGCTTGTTGAAAGACGATGGGAAGCGTTTGATGTCTATGATGTAGATCGAAGACATTACTGCAAAGAACGACCACAACTACACGAGCAAGAAACATTGGAGCAGTGGACAGGGATCTAACATGACTTTAGAATCGAAAATTAATACAAATTCAAAGACCAATTGGCGACTAGTCGTTGATAAGCATATTATTCCTGCACTAGAGCATTTCAACTACGATCAAGAAATCATACCCACTCTTAGGACTTTGTTTTACAGACTCGTAAGCCTGGAAGTCATACCAAATACCGAGAATTCTTACAAAAGACTGAGCAGAATCCTTGTTCAAGAACGCAAGGAAGGTAGGATTGGATTTGATGCCATAGCGGACGAATCAGGACGACAAGTCATATGTAATTTTAATGATTCATACATAGATCCTGAAGAATACGTTAGGAAGTACACTCATTATCTAAAGCGAGTTCCATTGCATTATCGAATTCCAAGATGGTACAAACAACCGGATTATGTGGAAGTATGGGTTGAAAAGCAAGCCCTTGCAAGCACCTTTGAATCATTCTTAAAAGGAAGAGACGTTAGGATAGTAATCAATAAAGGCTTTGCTAGTTGGACTTTCCTATATCAAAATGCTCAAAGGTTAGCGCAAATGGTTAGGGAAGATCCAAGTAGGGAGATTCACATTCTTTACTTTGGAGATTTCGATCCGAGCGGAGAAGATATGGACAGGCATCTAAATGAGGCATTGATTCAATTTGACTTGTATCGCATAGTGGAATTTGAAAGAATAGCAGTTACCCAAGAACAAATAGCGGAATTCGATTTACCTCCAACTCCAGAAGATAGCGAGACTTTAAAGAAGCTTGATAGGGATTCCCGTACAGACAGGTTTATTGAAAAACATGGTCAGTTATTTGCGGTAGAATTAGATGCGCTACTTGCAATAGTGCCTGATGAATTCAGAAAATTGGTTCAGGAATCTGTAGATTGTTACTTTGACTTTAATATATACAAAGATGAGCGCAATAGATATCCACACTCTCAGATGCGACGACTAGTCGCGCAGCAGGTCAAGGCTGCGTTTAATGTTCCTGATTCTGTGAATCTAGATCTAATAAGCGACAGCATGAAGCCATGGGGCGAGGATTAGAATAATGAATGCAGCTGAAGAGAATGGCAACGGCGCTGATTATATAATTCAACTGGAGCTAATACCTAAATTAAGTCAAACTGGAATAGTGCAGAGCTTTGTTTTCAATACAAAGGGTAATAGTGTAATACTTTCATTAAGCCACATATATGATCAAAAAACTGTAATATGTCCAATTAACTACCGGCAATGGACTAGATGTGTTGACAACTTCATCAAGCAGTTAAAAAGAAAAGGGATTGCGAAAGAGCATATAGATTACATTTGTGACACACTAGATTCAAACTACGAGAAAATACTTGCTTCCGCATATGATAAAGAGCACGAGTCAGAAGAAGAGCAAAAAGAACGGATCGAAGACATATTGATGCAAATGTATTATTTTAAGACCATGAGCGACACCTGTGAAATTTATTATTATGACGAAAGTAAAGGCATCTATGTTAGCGGCGCTGAAATAATCATAGAATCCCAAGCTGAATTAATGACTGGTGGCACTGTATCAACCAGTATTGTTAATGAAGCCATGAACCATATTAGAAGACGAACCTACAAAAGCAGAGCAGAGTTTGACGATAGTGAACCACATATAATTAATCTGCAAAATGGGCTGCTGAACACAGACACACTAGAGCTCAAAGACCATTCGCCGGATCAACTGTCGCTAGTGCAATTGCCTATTAAGTATGATCCAAAGGCTAGATGTCCTGCAATTGCAAAGTTTCTAGGTCAAGTATTGTATTGGGAAGATGTATTTACTGCATTAGAGATAATCGGTTACTGTCTATACAAGACTGCTGAATATGAGAAAGCAGTAATGCTAGCAGGATCTGGATCAAACGGCAAAAGTGTATTTTTAAAGTTAATAGAGGCACTTGTAGGCTCGGAAAATACGAGTCATATAGCACTTCAGGATTTGGACAGAGACAGATTTGCAGCAGCAGGGTTGTATTGCAAAATGGTTAACACGTTTGCAGATCTGAAACAAGTCAAGTTAACATCATCAGGTAACT
Source organism: Nitrososphaeraceae archaeon (assembly GCA_035252175.1). Taxonomy (GTDB): domain Archaea; phylum Thermoproteota; class Nitrososphaeria; order Nitrososphaerales; family Nitrososphaeraceae; genus JAFAQB01. Next base: position 8,582 of record DATFDI010000053.1, on the reverse strand, counting down.
TCAAAATGTTGGTGTCAGGTGATAGCATAAGAGCACAAAATAAATTCAAAGATCCATTCAGCTTTAGAAACTATGCCAAGTTAATCTTTAGCGCCAACAAAATACCAGAGTCAGAAGATCAAACTTATGCATATTATCGTAGATGGCTAATTCTAGAGTTTGAAAAAGTATTTGATGAAGCTGACAGGGATACCAAGCTAATTGACAAACTAACTGTGCCAGAAGAGTTATCCGGCCTGCTAAATTTAGCTTTGATAGCACTAAGAAAGCTTCGCAATGATAATGGATTCAAAGATATATCGGTTGAAAAGATCAGAAAGAAATACGAAGAGAAATCCAATACCGTTAAGGCATTTTTAGACTCTAACTGCATAATCGACATTTCAGATCCACTATGTGATGTTCTTACTACCGATATGTATGCTGCATACTGTAAATTCTGCAAGGATAACAATGAAAGGTCTGTTGACATTTCGGTATTTGGTAAGCAGCTTGCACAATTTGGAATTGAACGTAAACAAATCAAGCGACAAGGCGACAAGTCATACTACTATATTGGCGCGAAATTGAGGTACGATTTTAGAGCTGCAGGCAATAACGGTGGTATCAAGAAGAATGAAACGCTTGCTTAGCAACTGCAAAATAATGGCAATAGCTGCTCTGTCCTTTCGGGTCTTTAGCAGTTTTGTATTATTGGCAAAGGTCGGAAATGAAAATATGGGATTTGAGCACAAAGGAAGTAACAAAAACATCGATTTCAGTTCCAGTAATAATAGAAATCTCCTAGAGATGCGAAAGGACAGGCCAGCAATAGCAATTAATTGTGTGTTTACGACATGTCTCAAGAAATATCTCCTGTAGCCGCAAGTTTTGTTAGCCCAAATAATAAGATCGAAGAGGACCTAGACTTTATTCTAACGCATTTTGAAGTGCCTAGATGGCCTAGAAAAATATCCACCAAATTAACTGAAGGAAGGCAGATCCTAGTTCATAACGAGGAAGAGGCACTAGCACGATTCAGACAAGCTACCTATATGGATTGTAGAATAAACTCTTATCCTGTTATTTATTCAGAATATAAAGGCCCCAATAGGCAAGCACCTAATTTTATATTCATAGATATCGACAAGTCAAACTTTAAGTCAGAAAATGCATATGATTTAGCAGTATCTAAGATCATAAAGAATTTTAAAGACAAATTACCAAATGCACAGCCTACAGTTTTAGATACGGGGAATGGATGCCACATCTACCAACCTATCTTCTCGCCATTTCTTTTAGAGAGCATACCTGAATTAACTAAGCTACATGCTGAACCATCTAAAGCATTTTTGAAATTCGCCGAACAATTCCTATCGAATGGTAAAGCAGACCATTCACATAATCCAACTTTCAAATCATGTATGCTAAGGATACCAGGGTCTATAAATTCAAAGTGCGATAAGCATGTTAACATAATACAGAGATGGAATGGCCATTCACCAGCAATAAACTATCTATTGCGTGACTTTAGGAGGTATTTGATCCAACAGAAGATACACAGTAGGCTAGAGGAGGTAAAAAGGGAAAGTAGGGACTATAAGTTGAATGCTACCTCTATCCATAACAGAAACACTGATTCCATCTCATGGATAGAATCACTTTTGCAAACTTTATTACCAGATCACAGGAAATACTGCATATGGAGAATACTTTCGCCATACTTACTTAATGTAAAGAGTCTATCAAACGAAGAAGCATATTCCATAATGAATGTCTGGCTGGACAAATGTAACAAGTTAGGAAGGCTAGATTTCAATACCAAAGCAAAGATAAAGGAAGGTCTCAAAGGTGCAAGCAGAGGATACTATCCGGTTAGCTTAGAGAAATTGAAGGAAGAAAATAAAGCATTGTATAACATACTGAAGTTCAAGTCCTGAAGTCAAATAATTATAATGTTAGCAGAAGCAGACGATAGAGCAATACAAAAATTGTTGGGCTGCTAACACCAGCTACTTCTATGGGATACAGAATATTTATTAGCTCAACTATGGACGATTTAGAAGAGGAACGAAACAAAATCGCCATTGAAATAATGCGGAATCAACACATTCCTATTATGGCAGAATTTGTGTTCAATGTCAGGAATAATCCGAAGGAAACCCTAGAAAAGGAATTTAATAAATGCGACGGTTACATAGGTATATTTCATAAAAGATGGGGATATATACCTAAGAATGACAATCCCGAAAAATTATCGATAACAGCCATAGAATACACATGGGCTAAAAAAAGAAACATCCCAAGATTCATTTTGAAGTCAAAATACGAAAAAGATGATGAGCTGAAGAATTTTATTGATAAAATATCTGATATGCAAGAAGGCAACTGGGTGAAAAGCTATAAAGACTCGAATGATCTGATTTTGCAGGCTGTCAGAGGACTACCTACTCTTATTGATGCTATCAAAACTACACCTAATAAAGCGGAAGTGTTCAACAAAAAGGACTTATCTATTCCATCATTATACATAATTGATTCTAACCAATACGGGGGAATTAAGGAACGTATTCAGGATTTCAATAAAGAGATAATAGAGTCATATGTAGAAACTATAAAAACTTCATCGAAGTCTGATACGAAATACATTGCATGGAGATACCTTGACAAATTAGCTGCGTCCAAACGACTATGGAACCATGACAAAATCTGGGATCTTTTAGATACTGAAATACTCGTAAGTGCTCCAACACAGTTTTTTTTCGATGCCACTTCTATTCTTAAATGGATGCTAAGAAATTCCGAATTAGACTCCCATACTCGAAATAATGCCACAATGAGTAAAGCAAGACAAAATTACCTCGCTAAATTAAGAGAAATCCTTGGCTCCTCTGATAGTATTTGGGATTCTTATCATAGGACTGAAGTTAAACAAATATTGACAGATATTACTATGCCGGAGGAGAGGTGCAGAATATGGTGGGATGCATGGAAAAGCTGTGCCAAGGGGATCGAAGATACTTCTAAATATACCCAACTAACCCAGTCTATCAGCACTGAACTGGAAAGTTCAAATGATGAATGCAAGGATGCTATTAGGCCGGAACAAATGTCCATAATTGAAAATGGAGACCCTCTATATTTCGCACAGCGGGCTAAAGAGCTCCATTTATAACAAACGTGCAGAAAGGATAGTCTTGTATATCAATCGCGCTTATTGAATAATTGTTACAGATCAGAATGCTTAAAGCTAAGCATTTATCATCATAAACTAAGAAAGGCTAATTGCAGTTTGTGTCAAGCATGAAAATGAAACACCTCGTTAAAATCATGCATAGGAAATGGAACAATTGAGCTCATCTATGGAACATCAGCATCAAGAACAACAAGTGCAATGGCGAAGAGACAAAGTGCGAGAGCTTTGCAGCAAAGGATACAGTCAAAGAGAGATATCACAAACATTGCAAGTCGGATTGGCTACAGTGAACCGGGATATATCGTATCTGAGAGATCAAGCTAAATCCAATATCAAAAGATACATTGACGAGCGGCTGCCAGAAGAATATGAGAAATGTTTGGTTGGTCTTACCGCAATAACAAAAGAAGCATGGAATACAGCACATAATTCAGAAGATAAAAGAGAAAAGATACAGGCATTATCACTAGCTAAAGAATGCTATTCAATGAAGCTTGATTTACTTACAAATGCTACAGTAGTTGATGATGCTATTAGGTTTGTAACATCTCAATCAAAAGTGGAACTAAGACCTTCAGATAATAACAACGAGGATAGGGAATTAACCATACCTGATCATGAGGATGAAGAAACAAGCCATACAACAATAACTACAAACGAAGTCTTCTAGAGACGAAGGTTAAGTAACATTGCATAAAAAGATAATGATTAAGACGTGACTAAGAATATATAAATAAGAATAATACCATAGTTATATTGAACGATAAGGTGAAGGAAACAGTGTTTCCACAACCTACATCGTAGCAAAAAATGACAAAACAACAAACTAATCATAGTTGTCTTATTTACTGTATATTGAGGAAGTAACCTTTTCGTTCTGGCTCGGATGATGAGTGTGGATGGCCCAAAGAACAGAAGATGACTTGGGTGCCACACACTGAAGGGCTACTATCTTATCTTTTTTAAGACATCAAAAAATTCATTTAATATTGACTCTTTTACTCTTTCGTTTGGATGGATATATTCACGCCGTGCCTTTTTTGTTTTGAAATCAACAATCCTAACGCATTCGTCTTCTCTAATCGATTTAAACTCAAAAGGACAGTGTTGTATAGGTGTTTCTCTATGATATGTAAACAGAAGTTTATCGATATATCGTTTCACTATTATTCTGTTTGACGGATCAAAATCAACATCTATCACTATTTTATCTTCATGATGTAACAAACAGATCATAACATAGTAAATTAATGCAGCTGAGAGTTTCAACCTCCATCCTTGAGCCTTATTTATGAAGGAATCATGAAGCTCATTTCCGACCATAATTTTAAGATGTCTTTGACTCTTATGATCGATTCTGCCACGTCTATATTTTATTCTGGCAGCGATAAAGTATATTGGTGGCTGTCCTACAACGCCGCTACTATCTATAGCTATTATCGCCACTCTATAAATCCTTCAAAGAAAGTAATCTATCATTAATTAGTCTTCATAAATTAGATTCAGGTATCGAGATCTATGGATTTAGGGAATATTCTCTGGATGATGTGCTATAAGTCAGCATAGAGAAGCATCATATAGTAAAAAGCTAAAGCTTTGACTTGCTCAAGATAATTTATTGACATTCAAAGACTTAAGGAAAAGAGTTGCTCTAGAATCGAAGTGGCAACAATCCAATCTGCTTGAAAGACTGCAAAACAAATCATTCTGGGTATGGAACGTTGAAGAACACAAATATGAGGATCTTAGAACGAATGGAGATTGCTGCTTTAACCACATTATTGGCTTACCTCAAAAGGACGGTGCTGATAAACCTCTCTATGATTATGAGAAAATACTGTTTGAGTCCCTGGTTACTGATGACAGTAATAAACACCTCTGGATAAAGAAGGCTACAGGACTCGGCATCTCTGAATTCATGCTAAGGTTTATGGCCTGGCTTTGCATAAAAGATAATACATTATCTGGCTCTCAGATGTGTATTGTCACAGGACCTAGAATTGATTTAGCTATTGCTCTGATCGATCGGATGAAAAAGCTATTTGCAGGTAAGCATCTTAATATATTTGACACAAAAGAAACTGAAGTAGACCTAAACGGTGTAAAGATAGAAGCATTCCCATCACATCATTTAGATGCAATGAGAGGGTTGCCTAATGTATCTTTCATACTATTAGATGAAGCCGATTTTTTTCCTCCAGGACAGCAGCAGGATGCTAGAGATGTGTCTGAGAGATATATTGCAAAGTCAAATCCATATATTGTAATGGTATCAACTCCAAATGCACCTGATGGTTTGTTTGAGAGAATAGAGAAAGAAGCTGAAGATACTTGTCTGTACAAGCGCATATTTCTGGATTACACATATGGCATTGGTAAGATATACACTGCAGAAGAGATAGAAAAAGCCAAGCAATCACCATCATTCGAGCGTGAATACAACCTAAAATATCTAGGTAAGATAGGCACTGTCTTCCATACTAAAGACATTGAAGCAGCAATTGAGAAAGGCAGAAAATATGATCCAGATAACTTCAATCAATCAATATTTACTTCCACATCCATGGGTGTAGATCCAGCGTATGGTAGTTCTGCGTTTGGTATTGTGGTAACACGATATGCAGATGGAATAGTACAGATACTATATGCTGAAGAATATCATAGACCAGACTATAATGAGATGCTGTCTATAACATTTGAATTGATGACTAAGTATAGCGTAGATAAAGTCTACATTGATGGTGCTAATCCTTCTTTCATAAGATCACTAAAGCTGCAAATAGGTGAAGATGCAGATTATGATAAAGTGATTGCTAGATATAGATCAGACGGGTTTGGAGATGATGCTGCGCTTGCAGACATGAAAGTAGTCCCTGTTAACTTCAACAAAGAGCACAAAGCCATGCTAGGCCATTGCAAAATGATACTTGAAGATGAAGGCGGAAGAATTGCTATCAATCCAGACAAATTTGACAAATTGATTACTTCACTCAGAACTGCTGTAGATAATGATGGTGTATTAGACAAAGAATCAACATCATATGACGATATATTTGATGCATTTAGATTAGCTTTGAAGTTCTATAGCTTCAGAGATCGCAGTGATAGTTGATACAGTGAAGCCTTGGTAATTTACGACTACAACAGGCTGACATGGATTTTAAGAAGCTACTTAATAGATGTTATCTTTGCAGACTCGCTTCGTAATCTTTTTGAATATTCACGTATTTGTACTATAAATTTGGCCGTGGCATCAAGCAGGAAAGTCAATTCATTGTCATTATAGGAAGACAAGAGCCTATACATTCTTTCATGAAGTGGTGTAAAAATCATATCAACTTTCCCTTCTAATTTTTTATTTTTAGTAGGCTCGACAATAGTTTTACGCCGGTCATTTGGATCGTTTACCCTTCTTGCATACCCTGCTTGTTCTAAGCGGTCGATAATTCCTGTTACTGCGCCAGTAGTCAAACCAGTTAGCTCACCAAGCCTTCCAGCCGGCATTGCTCCAAAACGGTGGAGAAGGTCCAAACATTTATGGTCAGTAATATGTAAACCAAGTACATCTGCTACTGCTTGATGAAACATAATTGTTTCAATTGACATTTCTCTGAATTTATTTACGATAGAGTGAATAGTTTCCTCGCGTTTCATAGTTGTGGCCAATAATCATATGTAAAATGGATAAATGTATATTAGTCTATAATTATCTCAGTGGCTAAGATAATGATCAACAAAGTTATTATTAGGATAAGTAAATGCAAGAGACTAAAAACTCCGGCTATGTATGTAATAGCAATTGCCAGTTTGATAGCCATGATGACTTTGACGCCTATGAACGAACACAGAACTAACGCACAAATGATGATGGGAAATCATAGTAGCCTTGGGAATATGACTTCTTCAACTTTGCATGGAACGATTAATTTGCAGCAAACTATTTTTGATGCAATTCATTCCAAAGTTAATACTTCACTAATTCAAGCCATGACCACTGCGGAGCATACAGTAGGTAATGATTCATTTGCAGTAGCCGGTTTTGGCGGTGAATATGGGGGATATTTTGAATATCAGATTATACTTAGTAACCCTATAATGGAATTCTATACTGTTTTAGTTGATCCAGGAAATGGACATGTGTTGACAACACAAAAAGTTTCTGCAGCGGAATTGGCTAGAATGCACCAAGAACATTCAGCTGAGGTAGTGCGAAGTGATAATACTGGTGGTATCGGATTCCCATTCTTGATTCCACACTAATGTTCTCCTATAGCAGGAATCGCTATTTAAGTCGCAAGATCTCTTGTTTATCATGATTTAATACATAATATATGATTGATATTCAACATAGTATTTTGTTTTAGTCTTGAACACCTGCACAGATTTCTGTAGGATAGACAATTCTCCTTGTATTAGTATGACCAGCCATTTTCTTATCATGTTTCAAAAATGTTAAGTGTAATGGAACGCACTAACTATAGTCTTAAAGAAAAAAGGAGTGTGGCTTTGTAGCTTTAGTGTTTTGGAGAATGGAACTCGCTTGGACTACCCAGTGTGCATCCGCCGGCTATTTGATCCAATGCCGCTGTGCTATGTCCACCTTGACATGTTCCAACATGGAAGTTAAAGTCTTGTTTACTAAGCCCTCCTGTGTTTTCATGCACATTCTGATCTGCTTTCTCTAGCCCATTGGAGCCTGAACTTTTGTCTGCTAACGCTGCTGGAGTTATTGTCGACATTACAGTTATTGCTGTCACTATTGCTGCTGTTAGGACAAAAATTGGTATTATTTCCTTGTTCATTTTTTACAATGTTTCTTATGGTAATATATATTAGTTGCAGGCATTCTTCCTACTTTGTCCCCTTAAGTGGAACTCCCTTCTCATCAATATGTTATACATTGCGATCATGCTGTCACACATGACCTTGATGTGTAACATTGTTACTCTTATTAAAAGCCAGAGTTGTAGTTCAAAAACTCACATCTTCTTTCGGATAATCCTTGATGGATGAAGGTGCGGATGGATTTGCAGATGAGCTGCAAGGAAAAAGCTCAACTAAAAGTGTGAAAGCAAATGTCAAGATTGTTTTTTGTATTTTCCATATTCATGTCGGCATCATCGTCGTTTATTACTTCTCGGCTACAATGAATCTTAACAAGATCGGCAAAGGGTTAGTAATCAGATCTCTTACCACATTAGACTATTGGTAAGATGTTAACTTCTGAAAAAATGGTTTCTCAGGTTAAATATAGTAGTTTTGCTTCGTATTTATCCTCCATTGCCACCTAAAGCTTTGTCTGCTATGCCTAAGTGCATCAATGCTCCTTGATTATCACCAGCCTTTAGTGCTTTAATACCTTCGTCTAAATGCATCTTTGCTGATTGGTCAGTAAGACCTTGGTCTG
>DATFDI010000052.1:0-86250 GCA_035252175.1 Nitrososphaeraceae archaeon | reverse complement strand
GGATACTAGAATCCCTATTTGTCCATGTAACAGATGTACCTGCCTTTACAGTTAGTGGTGATGGGTCGTAGGGTTTTGAAATAGTAGGAGAAGAAGAACCCTGAACTATTGAAACAGAAGTTGCAGAAGCAGAAGCAGAAGCAGAAGAAGTTGTTGCTTGTGCATATGCTATGTTTTGATGAAGAGGTAATGTAATGGATAACAGTGCTAATACTCCTATAATAGCTATTATCTGAGCATTCATTAGGCCTGACAATCTAGGAACAATTATAGACTATCGTCACGTATATAATCATTCTCTACTTCTATTAGTCTATGTTTAACATTTCCATTATTAAGCCTTCAATACTGGACAATAGGTATGAGATAGGAAGTAACCATAGGAAAGGCTTATTTGCTCGAGATATGTCATAATTCTTCTTAACTAATATGAATACAGGAAAGCTGGTGATAATTGTAATTCCATCAATAATAGCATTAGTCTTTTCAGCATTTGTAACTATTGGTATTATGGCTGACATATCTGATAGGGCCGAAAAAGCTAAGCAGTTGAAAAATAAACTTGATAATGTGATTGTATTGACACCATCTTCTCCCATATCTTCTTCTGTGAATCCTAAAACATCTTCTTCTGTGAACCCGCAAATAACTCTTAAATGAATTCACTCAATTGCCTATTATTACTCACATGTACCAATAATAGATGCAAGTATGTTGGAGCCCAACTTTTCGATTGTCTTTTTTAGATATGCAATTGTAATCTCTTCATCTTAATTGGTATCATTATGCATGTGCAACACTCACAGACTTGCAATCTACAATGCAATGTGATGTTTGACGAAAAGACACCGCAATATCTCAAGTAAAGGCAAAAATCTTCCCTCCATTTGCAAGATTATAAATCTATTTCAGATAGGAATTCAATGTAAATACTTGTCTATCTCTGTTTAGTTAGGAATGTTGTAAAGTGATTTGCAGTAAATCAGTTTTGTATGCTTCTAGTGGAGGCAATGAATATGATGGTACGTCAATATAAGATCTATCAACAGACAGAATAATTAACACACAGTCATTATAGTCAATTCATAGCCATAGTAGATCATAGAAAGTGTCAATTCATTTTATGCGACTTTATAGATCTTCCATAATCTCAGTGTAGTTGCTTATTATTTTATATGCGAAGCTCTCTAAATGATGAGTAATTTAGTATTAATTAAATCCTGATCATAACCCTTGTGGAAAATCATATCTAGAAGGTATATGAGACGGCGATGTTCCATAAACCAATGCAATTTCATCATGTGTATGTAATTTGACATCCCTATAGTTTGTTCCATTTGGTAATTTGTTTCCATTTACGTATATTTGTGGCATATTGCTGCCTTTTTGATTGAAGATGTTATCAAATATTTGTGGATTTTCCAATTTTTTCTTCCAAAGGTCAAAGAATTGTCCTAGCGTAAAATCTCTCTTTATTGGTGATTCAATATGTATTATACCAGTTTCGTCATGTGTATGCAGCCAGTAAATACATTTTTCAGGAATAATACCGATTTGTGGTGGGACATACATCAGCTGACCGTCTACAAAAATATTGATATGGGCATGGATATGAAAGAGAAATTGTTCATTGGCATTACACTCTATTCCATCTATAGTTAATGGAATTATCGAGGACTGGGTTTGTGCAGTAGCTACATAAGTGCCTATTACGCTACTACACGTAACTAAAGAGATAACTCCAATCAGTATTAATAATCGTATATTACAAAACATAAAGATTCCTTCACTGATTTAAGATGGTTAGTTTCAAATCCAGAGGTTCTGTATCTATTTCATTGTAATTGCTATAATTATGCTTTATGTAGCATCTACTTAACATACAAAAATAGCGTGATTACTTAATAAAAGGTCTTAAGTTATTTATATTTTACAACACAATAAATTATATGAGATACTAATTTATTGAGCAGTGACGCTAATAGGAATATTTCATTGTTTAAGGCTGATCGTGACGAAATTTGACATATTAGGAAAAAAGAGAACAGCCTAATCCAAAATAAATAACGAAATTTCTTATTTTAGGCTACAAGAGAAACTAAGTGTCAATATATTTGACTTCTTATTCATCATTACACACTGGCCAATTAGTTATCAGTTATCAGTTTATCACATTATCAAGAATTATATCATAAGAAACCAATTTAACAATGTAGAATAAGGCTATTGAACAATAGAAATTAGCACATTTAAGGAAAGGTGATACTTGCTTTCACTAACAGAATAAGTGCACTTGTATCATTTTTAGCTATCATGCTACTACTTATCTCAGCACTATTGATCTTGTTTGATCCTCTACCAAGTTTTGCTGATAGAATAGTTACAATACACCAACATACCACGTTAGATATTGGATGCGACCTTAGTAGTGGCGATAATTTCACTGGCACAACAAAAATACTTACATACGATCAACCAACTAAACTTATATTTAATTGCGAGAGGTCAGGAGGACATGTTGATCTAAAAAAAGGTGAAAGCGTATCTCTTCAGTGTTTACATGATAATCCTCTTACCATTCCAAAGCATGTAAAGATGAAAGCAGGAGAATTGTTCTATATATTATGTAATGAAAAACAGAATAGTTAATACAAACCATAAGAGACACCAATAAGGAAAATAAATTTTCCATCTGTTATTACTGCTCACCGAAGCAAGAAACATTAATTGATTGCTTGTTTGTTTGTATTATTAGAATCCTTGTGCCTTTATACAAAAATTAGAATAATGCTAACTTCATTTGGATAAACAAAAATACATCATTCTTTTAAGAGAAAAAAATTATGCAATGCCCGAATCATATTTATAATTCACGAAAGTGGAAGACTAAACGAAAAGGTAGCACCTTTGCCATCAGAGTTATTTTCTGCCCACATCTTTCCACCATGAGCTTCTACAATACTCTTTGAGATATATAGGCCAAGCCCTGTCCCTTGATATGATTTTGTAGCAAACTTTTGAAATAACCTTGGTAATATGTCAGGATCTATACCTATGCCACTATCTTTTACACTTACTACTATAACCTTATTCTCTTTTTCTTCGTCTCTCTTTGAAGTTATGATAATGGTTCCTTCTTTCGTAAATTTAACTGCATTACTTATCAAATTTGATATAACTTGGTTTAATCTTCCCTTGTCTGCTTCTATCAAAATCGTATTTTCTTTATCATGCTGCTGCTGCTGATATAACAGGCTGACTTGTTTGGTCTGTTGATTTCTTTTAGCGTCATTTATAGCATTTAATATTATTTCATCTAAGTTGATTTGTTCTAATTTAAGGCTAAGATTTTGGCTTTCAATTTTTGTAACATCGAGTATATCCTCGGTCAAGCGTTGTAGTCTATGCGCATTTCTAATTACTACTTCTAACAATTCTTTTTGTTGTTGTTTCTTTTGGTATGGATATTCATCTTGATCAATACTGGAATAGATCATTTGAGTAAGACCAAGGATAGGCTGGATAGGAGTTCTCAATTCGTGGGCTGCTACGTCAATAAACTCCTTTTGCATCCTATCATGAGTCTTTACCTTTTCATGTGCGTTCACCAATTGTTCATATAATTCTGATTGTTTCCATAGATTTTCAAATATTGCTACATAAGATAAAACACCTGCCTTACTATTAGAATAGGTTGATAATCCTATGGCATCATAAAATGTTGTTTTAGAATCGTCTTTTAATTCCATAACCAAAGAATGCTTCCTGTCAACTATTAGAATTGTAGCCATAGTTTCAGACATTTGCTCTATATATCTTACACGTATGGAGCAGGAAGTACAGTTTTGCTTTAATTGCTGTATTTTTTCTTGAACGGATTTATTGGCAGGCACCAATATGTTGACTTTAACATTTCTTTCTTTTGCTGCTTGCATAGCCAATGGTATAGCACCCATCTTATCTTGTCTTGTAAAAGCATTCGTAGTTGGAAATATCCATAAGATCTCTTTTGAAGCTGACTTTACAATATCTTCATATGTTTCCTGAGCCCTTGATGAACGTGAGATGACCTCAATATCTGCTAGGTCAACTCCTGCTTCAATCTCTTTTATTCTCTCTGCAGCATCAATGCCGTTTTTCCATATTTCTTCAAATAATGAATTAAAGTGATTCACATACAAAGGCTCATTGCTAATTAAGAAACTCGAGCTCAGTTTACCTCCTTCCATATTTTCTATGGTAAGAGCTACTTCTTTATCTGATACACCAAAATTTAATGGTAACGTATTTTTTACATGTCTAATTTGAAAGCCCAAATCGAGGAATATTTTGACCAGGTTTAAACTGTCCTTATCTACGTTTATGATCCATCGTAATTTATTGAATTCATCATTTTGTTCCTCTTTCTTATTATTTCGAAAATTTCTATATGTATCGAAGAGGTTATTATAGCTCATCTGCATTCCACCTAAACTAGAACAAATCGACAGGTGGTTGGCTCTGCTGTTTAGATTTCTTATTTGTTCCACAATTTCTTCTTGGCTCTTTAATATTGTAGTTCTTATAGGTTCTAATCCTTCTTCAATCTCTTTTATTCTATCTTCAGCATTTACTCCCTCCTTCCATAAATCCTCAAATAAAGAAGCAAAATGTTGTATGTAGGAAGATTCGGTACTAATTAAAAGACTTTGGATTTTCTTGCCTCCTTCCATCTTTTCTATTGTTGCTGACATCTCCTTGTCTGAGACACCAAAACTCATAGGTGGTAGATTTTTAACATGTCTGATTTGAATTCCAGAATTCAGATATGTCTTGACTAATTCAATATTATCTTTTTGTATATTAGTAACATATCTAATGCCTTTGTGTTCTCCTTTCTTTTGCTTTTCTAACAGCTCTTTTTTTATTTTAAAAAAATAATTGTAGCTAAACTCTAATCCTCCTGGGCTAATGCAGGTAGATAAGTCGTTTGAATTGGCTGTAAGCCTGCCGATTTCTTCAATAATTTGATTTGGATCTTCAACTATTCTTGTTTGGTGCTTGTTTGTTGCTGTTATGCCTTTTTCTCTATTCTTGATCTTCTTTTGATGGGATGATGATGAGGATGCAGTCGACGCGGTCAAAGGGGTTATCAACAGTAATAATAAAAAGGTATAAAACGTTACTGGAAGTAGATCCGAAACTTATAGTACAAGTAAACCTATTACTGCAATTTTATACAAAAGTGTCAATACTAAGAGCATATCAAAGCGAAGAAGCCCCCCTTGTCTACCTATTGCTGAAATCCCAAGATAGCGTATCCAGAGTTCGAAAACATATCAACGAGAATAGTTAACAAATTGCCTCAAAACACTGTAATACAGATAACATCGTCAGTGTTATAATAATCAACAAGAACTTATCATGTGTGCTGTCAACACAATCCATCTGGTAAAATTCAACTTGAGACTTATAAAATACCTGCTCGTGGTTTTGCAAACTAATACTTGATCTCAGATGCCTCCAAACCATTGTGGTTATGAAATAACATTTTAGATCGCTTGGGTCTGTCCGTATAGCTGGCATCATACCAGCTGGGCTGGCTGGCTCGCTCATATGGACAATTCTATTACCATGCTATATATTACATAGGTGATAATGAGTGTAGAAAGGAAGAATCCTTTAAAACGTGACCAGGCATTAAATGATGCTACTAGTGGACAGATAGGAGAAGAACATAGATCCGTATCAGAACAAACCAGTGATTTGAAGAATGAATGGATGAAAACAGTCCGTAAAACGTCTAGGGATATGTAGAATAACGAGACCCCGACTTCAAAGTATCAAAGCTTTAGCGGTCCGTATCCATTCTTAACTAGTCTATATCTTACCATATACTGCTGCCCCCGAATTCATTCTGAAACACAATCTCATTTACTTGGAGTTCTTGTCATTGAAATAAGGCAAACTTCTATAGCGTGGCAGCGTATACAAATATTGTGGACATATATATCATTCAAATAGATGTTCGCCATGATACAACTGATTAGCAATCTGATAAGTACGTCCTTGAGAACGCATTGTTGGTGAATGTGCTGCTAGGTATCTTGCAGCAGCAACTAACATGTGTGTTCTTGTTGCGCTGTTAACGCCATTATCTGGGTAGTTAACATCGGTAGATGCTAGAGAATACTGTCTGAAGACTGCTTCTATCATCTGAATAGAATGAAAGTTACGGTCTTCGCGTAGTAAAGCCTTTCCAATTGCTGCCAAAGGTTGATTTGGCTTCGCTCTGTTATTATAAAGATAATCCATCATTAACTGTCCTGCTTGATTTACTTGCTGTTGCTTATCTAGAAGTGATAAAAATCCTTCTATTAACAGTGCCTCAGGATCTTCTTTAGGTGTATTATCATCATCAACAACGTTATTGTTGGTATTCCTTTCTTCTGCACTCGTTGTTGGTTTAGGCAATGGTACTTGAGGGACATTCAGAAAGCGGTTAAGGTAAATTCTCATTGCACCGTCAAAAACACCTCGCAATAATTCTTGCGTTGGTGTTCTTCTTAACGCCTGATGTACAGCATTAGCATAGGTAAACGTATGTAGTACAGCATCCCAATCGCTAAATTCATTACGAGTATGAAATTGTACTATGCGCAGTGCTGCAGTATCGGCTACCGTACTGGCCAATTCTTCTTCACTAGTACCTCGGCTTAAGGCATCTAGTAACGAGTTCACTATTAACTGCGGATCATCGCCCAATAATACGGTCATTAGATGGTTTCTTCGTTGATCCCATCTTTTTCTTATTTTGTCTTTCCCTGCTTGTCCTCTTCTTCTAATTCCATTATTCAAAACTATGGGTAATTTTTTGAAGGCTTTTTCAAGGATATCAATTAGGTCTACTGGATATCTCCATGAATTAGATTCCTCCATTCTTTCAGCATTAGCATATCCAGATATAAGACTACTCAGTACTGACTCGGCTAAATCTTTATTATCGCTATTATTCCATCCAATTATATCGAGGCTCTCTAGTGCCTTATTAGTAAAGTCCAAAACATGTCCAATCCCGAGGAAACGATGGTCAGTTGCTGCAGCAAAAAGTATATTAGATATCTGAGAACTATTGGCACCAGACCGTACAGCAGTAACTATACATCTTTCTGCAGCTTGTGCATCACGAGATTCAATGAATTGTCTGAACCAGCGTTTAAGGGTATGCAAATCTGGCCAAGGCTTTGGTAATGGAGATATTTTAAAACGTGGCGGCATGGAAGCACAATCCTGTGCTACAGCAGAAAGACCATGATATAGAGCATAAGATATGTCTTCAGCATCAAGGTATGGAATAATATTCATCATGCAGGCATGAATTGTTAAGCCCTGGCCCCATCCGGATTGTTTATAATGACTACCAAAATCAAGGCCAACATGAAATGCATTTAACAGACCATCATCAATATCTTTTTTATTAAAAGTATTCTCTCCTCCATTTCTCTTATCGTCTAACATTGCGATTACTGTCTTTGCAATCATTAATGGAATGTTTCGTTTCAGTGCATTCTCTAATAATTTTTGATGACGATAGTTATAGGAATCAACAACTACTGCTACCTGTGGAATGTCTATCCATATTTCGTTTGCATTACGAATTTCAACTGGAAAAGAACTAACATCGCCAGCCCATTGATCAAATGTTCCTCCGTTCATAAGGTCGAATCGTGCATGATGCCAATGACATGTAAGAATTCCGTCTTTGACAGTACCTTGGTTTAGGGGAAAACCCATATGCGGACACCGATTATCTATAGCATATATCTTAGAATCATAAATGAAAATTGCGATTGTGTGATTCTCAATTGTGACGGATAAACAACCACCAGCAGATTCTACATCTTTGGTATTGGCTGCATATACATAATTATGATTCTCAGTTTTTGACAACGTCCTTGATATTATTATCTCCTCTTGCCTATAGGTCTATTCTCCTAAAGCTATCCGAATAAATGTGTGCTAAGAGATAGGTATGCAAATAGAATCTATGTGGAAGTACTCGTTTATGTTACATAATATTGTATGACAATACACACCGATTGTTTAGAACGATTAGATTATAACGTTATGATGATATTCATGGTCTTTTCAGTTGGGGCTTCATTTAGAACAAGAATATATCCATCCTTGTATGGATATTTTAGATTGTACTTACAAGCGGTTTGGAAATCCAAATTACACCATAACGTATTTGTATTTGAGATACATTAATGAAGTGATTTCTTTATAGGACTATTGGATTCAAAGTATAATGGCAGGTTACTGACACCATGGAAAAAGATGCCATGGAGTGGTCTTAATAATTCTTCATTATATTCATCAGCAAATCTTAAATTATGCAATCTATCAAGAATTATCTTTAAAACTACTTGCGCTTCCAGAGTTGCCAAGATAGAACCTAGACAGAAGTGAATGCCATGGCCAAAGGCTAAATGAGTATCAGTAGTATTGCGATTTATATCAAATACCTCAGCGTTAGTGAAAATTGACTCATCATGATTTGCTGAGCCGATCCACATGATCATTCTTTGCCCACGATGTATTGCTTGTTCTTTTCCTTGCCCTCCGAGAGTAATATCATGAGTAGCAAAACGAAATACCCCTTGAACAGGAGAGCGATAACGTAATGTTTCTTCTATTGCAGATGAGATTAGAGTATCATAGTCCCTATGTAAATTGCCGTTATTCTGTAGCAATAAAAGCTGTTTTAGTTGTTTGGGATGCTCAAGCAATGATCTAACTGCATTACCTATCAGATTCACAGTTGTTACATGTCCAGCCAAAAGTAAAAGCGAACAAAATGCCAGAATATCATCTCCAGATAACTTATTCCCATCTATTTCTGCTCTTAGCAAATTATCTATTAGATCATTGCTTGACGATGACTGCTTTTGTATTCTTCTTTTTTCAATAATATTGTTAAAATATAAATCCATTTCACTTTGAACTCTTGCAAATATCTTCTGGGAATCCTTATCAGTAGGAAGATTGTTGCTGCTGCCTCTAGTTGAACCAAGTAAATCATCTGCCCATTTCTTAAAAGTATCTTGATCTTGGGCTGGAATGCCTAGTAGCTCAGCAATTACTGTTACAGGCAAAGGATACGCTAAATCATTTATGAGGTCCATACGGCCTTGTTCTATGACGTTATCTATCATGTCATGACAGATCTGCTCAATTCG
Source organism: Nitrososphaeraceae archaeon (assembly GCA_035252175.1). Taxonomy (GTDB): domain Archaea; phylum Thermoproteota; class Nitrososphaeria; order Nitrososphaerales; family Nitrososphaeraceae; genus JAFAQB01. The sequence continues at coordinate 77,029 of DATFDI010000052.1, read as the reverse complement.
TGGTTTCAGTTTGTATATAGTATTTGGACTAAATGCTGATGAAATAACTCTTCGCAATTGACTGTGACGTGGGGGATCAGATGTAAGAAGACTGCTTCTCAATGATCGTCGATCTTGATCTTGCGGTTCTCTTGCTTTTTGTATTTCTTGCTCTTGCTGAATATTAACTAATTTTTGAATATCTGAAGAAAAATTTCTATAATCTGTTAGGATACTTTGGATATCATTATAACGAAAAATTCCCCATACTTCATTTTTCTCATCATACTCGATGGGATGGAATTTCCTCATTTCAGCATAAAATGGAAAAGGGTTCAAAATTTGGTGTGGAGATGGAAAAATATTCATAAGCTTTTGGTATAATAAAGCATAGCCTCATTATATATACGCATCATGTATTCCAGCATTCTAAATGTTATTGTAATTTATCAGTTGTTATCCTGCTGCAGACAAGAGGCTAAAACCTCAAGTGATTCAGAACATACATCAGCTTAAACGAAAAGAAAAATCAATTTACAAGCAAACATGCTGTGATTTTGGTAGTATTAATTCCAATCATGTGTATAAATTGTTATTGCTTGTATGGTGGTGGTCCTAATAAGCATCATTTCTGCATGACATAGAGCAGGTTAGGTTAGGTAATATCTTTTAATATCTGCTTTGTCTTCAATTCCCCTTCTTTAATGGAAGTCTTTATTGTATCTACCGAAAAGTCTGCATTCTCATAAAGATCCGGAAATGGCTCGTCTCTACTTATATAATGTACATTTTTTATTTCTGCACCATGTTCTTCTGATATTTTCTTGTATTTTGCTCTAATTTTATCGAACTTGTCCTTTTCTTCCTTTTTCTCTTTTTCGAAATCAAAACGATCTTCAATCATCTGATAAAGTTCATGAATGAATGAAAGATAGTAAGTAAATACTTTGGACATCTGTACATTATGTAAAGTTTTATCACTAAACATAATGTCTCTTGATCTATGCTCTACTTCAAGCAAGTTATCTGGTAGCTTGTCAATTTTTTTGGGATAATTCTCTACCAAAAAGATTTTTTTATCCTTTACTGGTGATACATCAATGACTTCTCTTAACGGGGTATTGCTTAGCAAACTACCATCCCAAGCGTACACTCCTTTTTCAACTTCAACCCATCTAAAGTAGTACCTTGGATATCCAGTTGTTGCTAGTATGTGCTTCGAAGTTATTTGTTGTTTCGAACTGTCAAAAATTAGTGGCTCTGAAGTCAATACATTAACTGCAGTTATTATCAGATGTGCATTAGGCTTACCGTTAGGTTGTAGCTTGTTATAATCTATGTATTTTTCAAGAGTATTTATCAGAGGTGAATGATCAAATAGGTAAGTCCACTCATGAGGCACAAAATACTTGGGATCAGTAAGAGCATATTCGGGTCTCCATCTGGGCATAAAGACTTTTTTATTCCCATAGATTGCTGAATTATAAAATGATATTAATGATTTAACTTCTGAAATATGGGTTATTGCTGAATGATCTGCGGAAGAAGAATTGGCTGCGTCAGTAGTAGTAGTTGACATCGGATATCCGCCAGCAGATAATAATGAGTCTATAAAAGGAAAATTGAAGTTTGCGGTGTTGCTTCCCTCTGCTAGTTCTAACCAAAATTGCTCTAATGCCTTTTCAGGATGGTCTTCTTTACTACCTGCTATTATAGAAGCATTTAGTCCTCCAATCGATGTGCCTGCAATTATATCTATTTTTATATTGCTGTTTGCTAGAGCTTTAAAGACTCCACAGCCAAAAGCTCCTAAAGAACCTCCGCCTTGAAGTATAAGGACGTTCTCGATAGTATTAGACATAGTTGATTATTATCAATATTATAACCTTTTTCACAATTATACATATCATAGATCATATACATACACTGTATGTATGGCTTTGCCAATTCATCATTACTGTCATCATTATTACGCATGTCTCTTAATACAACTTAATCAATAAATTTTGTATTTAATAAGAAAGCACTTTAGCTTTTGCAGCATTGAATAAATCAAAAATAACTTGCATATCAAGGCATACCAATACAATAATACTATCATACATTTTTCTCCTTTATTCTGATATTCTTAAACGAAACATGGGAATCTGAATCATGATTTTGGATTCCAATATATCCTTCAGTATTTCTATTGCCTGTGAATCATGGTATTACTTTATTACTATTTAGCATAACGCTATATATTTGACCGGTTGTTCTATCTCAAGGGTATTCCATTGACCTACAGGTTTTGATGCTACTGCAGCGTTTGAAGGAGCTGCAAAATTGTATTGCGCCTGTTTTGTGAAGAGGATTACCATCTTGCATTGCAATATCGTCAATTGGTTATGGAGGTATCTTATCACCCTGTCAACTATCCGGAAAGATAGGACTTGCCCCCACATGCTGATCCTCTAGGAGCTTTAACCTGGCTCTTCATATTTCACATTACGATCTATTTCTTTCTTATCTTGATTGCTTTTTAATTGCTTGATAGTTTAATGAATTCAGGATATTGCTTAACAACTTTCTCATCTTTTGACACATACTTTAGAAATGTATCTTCGTAATAGCCAATCAAAGTTGGTTCGAGTTGCCTTAGGATTTTCCTATCGCTGATAAACTTTTTATTTAAAACTGCTATCACATATGCAACACATGCTTGAAAATAGCTATTGTCGTATCAATATTCGTAATGGCATATTATAATATGTCAAAACCGAAGCATCTATATCTATTAAATGCTATTTTATCTGAATGGCTGCTACCATCAATAGCAGTAACAATGGCTCTAACAAACCAAGGAAAATTCTGATTGTAGATGACGAGCAAGATATAACTTTGAGCTTTGACATGATATTACAAATGAATGGGTTTGAGGTTGATACATATAATGATCCCGAGATAGCATTATCTAATTTCAAGCCAAACTCCTATGGTCTTGCATTGCTAGATATTAGAATGCCTAAAATGAATGGATTTGAATTGTACAAAAAAATAAAAGATATTGATAATAAAATCGAAGCATGTTTCATCACCGCATTTGAAGACTATCGTGAAGAGTTCAAAGAAGCATTTCCGCAACTAGAGGAAGCAAAATACTTTATTAGAAAACCAAAAGCAATAGAAGATTTAGTAAAACATGTAGCAACAATTTTAGGATAAGATAGAAACTGAGATGGTTTGATGCTAAGAGAAAGGAAACTTCTTAATCTTTAATACGTCTAATATGCTAGTTCCATAATAGGCCAGTAAGACTTTATTCTCTAGCAATAAGTTAGTTAGTTTACTCATTTAACTAATATCTCAGTTATTCCGAATTTCAACAAAATACTATATGCTCAATTTAAGAAGTATTTTTTACTTTTTTTCATTTTCTAGCTTTATTATATTTAATTCATGACCGGTAGCATCCCTATGTTCTGTCGCAGTTTCTTTATCAGGAAAATCTAGGTTACATGGATTGCAATGATAGGATTCATTCATAATTACTTTATCTAAGTGTGCATCAAAGGTTAAAAAAGTTTCATGATTACGATATAAGAGTATAAATTAGTCCACTAGAGAAATAGACGCATGAAACTTCTGAAAATCAATTTCTTCGCAGGCATTTCCACTTATGATACGCTTACATAGTTTTCATTAATTTACAATATACTACAATAGTCATTGCAGTCATTTCTGTAGTTAGTTGTGGTGGTTAGAATACTTTGGGCTGATTTTCATATATAAATAAATATAAATAAATACATCACATGGGCAGATTTAGCATATATAATAATGTCTTATAACAATTATATTTATCAATTAGTAATGGTTTGTGACTGTTATCAATGAAATATCGAAGCAGAACGGAAATAATTGCTTTAATTTTGGAAACTGCCAACGGAGGCGGAGTTAATAAAACAAAGATAATGTACAAAGCACTTTTATCATATCCTCAGCTAAAAGAATATTTATCTGCTCTAATAGAAAATGGCCTATTAGATTATCACGAGGGTATGCAAATTTATAGAACAACAGATAAGGGAAACCGATTCTTACATATATATAACCAGATTAGTGAGCTTATTACTATGAAAACGAAAAAAGATATAATTTTATAATCTCTTTCTTTGCTCGGTGCTTATCTGCTCATAAAGCCTGCCATATATGCATACTAATATAGCAGTCGTGTCTGTGATTTTCCTTATACTTTGCTATCCATATCTTTCTGATTTTACTATCCATTTTCCTGATTTTGATCCTAGTTCTATGTGACCAATAAGAGTTCCACTACGATACACTTTTCCAAATTCACTACTAAGTCCAAAAAATGATGAAAGAAGATTGCCTTTTTTGTGATAACCTGCCTCTAATACTTTCATGTTTAATTTGCTACTCGCTTTTAGCATGATACTACGAGCAGCAGACCAGTCTCCTTTCCAAGATATGAATTCAAAATTGCCAAATTTTATAGTAGGTAACGAATATCCCTCCCGCTTTACTTGTAAGTTTTTATTGTTTTTCTTCGCATAGGAATTCATCCATTCTATAGCCTTCTCTACCTTTCCTTGTTCAACTGCAAAGTTATCAGCTCCTGCCAATTGTTAATGCAAACTTCTTGGATTTCAAATATATATTATTTTTAATTAATCCAAATATTAAACCAAATCAAAAAAAGAATGAAATGGAATTTCTTACAGCCGATTTTTGGCGTTATACTTGAAACATATAACAAAATCTTTTAGCGTGATTACATGCCTACCTTCAGCAGCTGCAGAAGATAAATCAAATTCAGCTCAGTCCTCAATGAATGACAGTAGGTCCATATATCACATATGTAGTATATAAAAATTCTAAAAATCCTAGAGGTAGCAATTTACTATGTTCAGTTTAGTTGAGCCACGGCATTCTATCTTCTATAGCTGTCTGAGGCCACATCAATATTTTCTTTTTGCTACTGGCTAGAGCAGATTTACCTTCATCTACTCCTGGGTTTTCCATTACTTTGAGGAGTTTGACTATAGCCTTTTCTTCAACGAGTAATTTCATTATTCTTTCTACGGCTACGTCATTTATTCTCATTTAGAACAACTAACTCGCCGACTTGGTTATATATTCGCAATAAACGTAGTCCCTTTTCTGTTGTTCTATAGTGTTGTCTTACATCTTCATATTCTATTAAACCGTTTTCTATCAGCACTGCCAAGTATTCCTTTAATTGTGCATATGATAGAAATGCTTTGTACATTATTTTTGTCTTGGTAGCTCCACCATTTGCTGCTTCTAGGATCATTTCAGCTATATCGGTTCTGCTTCTGTATTTCATTACAATCAAATAGCAAATGAATATTTAGTATTTATGTCAGACCTAAGTTTGTGCTAAATATGATATTAGTTTCTATCTAACAAAACAAGTCTCATGTGACAGATTATCTAATGATAGTCAGTTCTAATTGAAGATAGAAACTATCTTTTTTTATTATATTTGTCAATAGTAAAAAAGTTACATGATGTCAAATTTACCCATGAATATGCATATTATCTATAAAATAATTGGCAATCTTTGCTAGATAATAGTTTGGAAGTCTAAACAGAATACTTTCATTCAAGATTTGCATGAGATGTCTTTCTTTCTTCTAATCAAAGTCAAGGCAATATAAGATGCAATACAATCTCTTAAGAAATGGAAACAAGAAACACATACTGGTTCAATGAACTATTAATATTTGAATTCATACATGCAAGTTTTTTTGGCTAACCATTTTGATTCATGGTCTAACATTCGACTTGTTTTTGTTTTAAACATCTAACCAATTACGGTGTTGATTTGTCACTCAGATGCCTACTACTTTTTATAAATAATTATATGATATAGCTGACTCTTATTATTCTAAATCAATGGATACCAATTCATCCATTCTATTTTGGATCTCCAAAAATTGTATACCTTTCTCTGTTGTTCTATAAGCTCTCATCCCATCTTCATATTCTATTAAACCGTTTTTCTGCAAAACTACCAAATATTCTCTTAATTGGGAAAAGGACAGAAATGCTTTGTACATTATTTTTGTCTTGGTAGCTCCACCATTTGCTGCTTCTAGAATTAATCCAACTATATCGGTTCTGCTTCTGTATTTCATTACAATCAAATAGCAAATGAATATTTAGTATTTATGTCAGACCTAAGTTTGTGCTAAAGGTTCTATTCATTTGCATTCAATCTAGCAATGTGTCATATATAATTTGTATAAGAAATGTACCTTGCTCAAGAAGAAATTATGGAGAGTATTCTGCCTCAACGTTTGTCCAGCTGCAATACAAGATATAAGTATTAAATTTATTCAGAATTAAGGGATAAATCTTCTTCTATAGCAATCACTTGACAACTACATAGCATGATGTAATGATGATGTATGGGACTCAACGTATGCCCAATTTGCATATCAAGACAAATTTTGTATGTCTATAATGTACTTCTCTAGCTGTTCATAGTCGCTTCTTCTTCAAGCTTTGTTTTAAATGCTCTATTCATTTTTTCAAAACTTTGATACATATCCTTATCCAATCTATCACCAGCAAGGGTTACAGCTAAACCAGTAAAGATCTCTCTATGTAGAAAGAGTATATGATTTTGATTTGCTTCATGTATTTCTATGGTAAAGATGCGTTCACCGTTGAATATTCCAGGTATAAAGGATTTACCGTACCAACGTAGCTCACGATAAGGTTCAACCTTTGTAAGGGTAGGTCTATAGACTCTTTTTTTTCCACCTGCAGTCTGAAGATGTATTTCAAGTTTTGTTCCAACGTTAGGAGCTCCATTTATTTGACGAATAAATGGATTCCATTGTGAATAGTTATTGAAATCTAAGAGCAAATGCCATGCTCGTTCAGCAGTTGCTTTGATATCAATTTGAGTATGAATTTCTTTCAAACTAAGTCTAATATACTTTGATAACTCAAATATATGTTAGTTTAAATTCACATAATTTGATTCTGTTGTATGGTTATGTTAGATAGTTAACATTTGAGAAGTGCTAATAATGTGATGATGACTTAGCAATACCGATTAACCTAAAAGATAAGGAATTAATTTTTCGGCGTATATTGAAGAGGCTGGCTGATTATGATAAACTATATCCAAGACTAATTTCAACCGGCAAATTCAATGTCTGAGATGCGGCTTCGATGAGGAATATATGCAGAAAGCTGGTAAAATTGAATAGATTGCTGTTAATTCTAGACTTAATTGGACATCGGGGCGTCAATTGTTAATGATGATGATTTGGTATTTGGTATTTCCATAAGTCTTTTTAATACATAATACTCAATGCTAGAGTGTTCTACAATGAACCTAAATGAGATTAAAGTAGGCTATATGATCTCATTTAGTGATGCCATTTTTGCGTTTTCTATTACTTTTATGGCCTTGTCAATTCAGCTACCAAATTTTTCTGCCAATATAGCAGAGCCTGATCTAACAAGAAGATTATCCCAAATGCTAGTCCCTAGTATAATTCATTACGTAATCAGCTTCATGGTGGTAGGAACATATTGGATTAGCTATCATAGAATTTTTGAACATATCAGACGTGCTGATATTACCTTGATATGGTTAAACCTGTTATTCTTGCTTTTCATCTCATTGGTTGCGTATTTCACTGGTCTTCTTACGACTTATAGCACTCACAGAATAGTTGTAATAACATTTGCCGGTGTTATGTCAGCCACTGGTTTTACTTTGTCTATATTATGGCGGTATGCTACACATAGTAAATATTTGGTAGATAAAGACATACATCCACATCTAGTAAGGTATTATCTTTTGAGGTCTCTTGCTTCTCCTGCGATTTTCCTCATCTCAATTGGAATTTCATTTATCAATATCCAGTTAACCCAATTTTTCTGGGCTTTAATCTTGCCTGTTGGCATTACAATATATATGAAACATGTTCCTCGTATTTCCAAATTGTGATACATTAAAGACGATGTGAAGAAGACAACAACAGCAAATTAATTCACAAACAACTTTTGGACCATAAAGCAAGTAGTATTAGCTAAGCATCTCAGTATAAACATATCATAGCTGATATGATTACCTTGTAGATTTACGATTTTCAATTAAATTATTTTGGAAAGTTCATGCTTCCTCGAAAGAAGCAAGCGGGAATGGTAGCAGTGAAGAACTCAATTAGTACACCTAAGATAGTTGTCCTGTAGATCATATTGTTCTATACTAAGATCAGTATTTCATATTCAAAAATCCTTTATACTTGAGATTCTAAAACTAGCAATCCTCGTATTGCTGTCATACCCCACTAGCATACCCACACGTTAATGCTGTCACATCAAATCATAAGATTAGAGGAACCAAAGGGTTAAGTTACCTATAGGAAGCACGAGAAAAAAATGCAACTAGTTCAGCTATCTGATATTCACGTGGGAAGTTTCTTTAAACAGCAGGTTTTTGACACTGTTGTAGAGGAGATAAATAAACTAAATCCAGATGCAATCATAATTACAGGTGATCTTACTGATGAGGGCCTGTTATTTCAGTTTGAACAAATTCATGCACAAATTAAGAAATTTACTTGTTCTAACATGATTGTTTTGGCAGGAAATCATGATTATCGTCATACAGGATACTTAGTATTCAAGAAATTTTTTCCATCAAAACAACAAATCTATGAATTTGATGATGCAGTGATAATGACTCTTGGAACTGCTAGACCAGACAGAGATGAAGGTGAAGTAGGTTATAGACAGAACCTTTGGATGGAAAATGCTTTAAGAAAATACAATGACAACAGCGATGACAAGAAGAAGAAAAAGATAAAGATTATTGCAATGCATCACCATTTAATTGGCATTCCTGATACTGGTAATGATAAGATAATTATTGTTGATGCAGGAGATACGTTAAGGGCTTGTCTTCAATCCAGTGTAAATTTGGTTATTTGCGGACATAAACATAGGCCATGGTTATGGAATTTAGGCACATTACAAATCGCATACGCAGGTACAACATCTTCAGAACGGTATAGAGGTTTTTTTGAAAATACGTATAATATCGTGAACATATATGATGGAAAAGTAATCGTCGATATGAAAATCGTAGGTGGTAAAGAATGCCACTTTCAAATATTGTTGAAAAATACAAGCCATATTTAGAAACTTTGGGAGACTTAATTCAGCTTTTACGTGTAATATGTCTTCTAGCTATAGTAATCTCTAGAGTGTGCAGTGTTGGTGAATTTGCTCTTTCTGAAACATTAAGAGATATTATAGCAGAGGAACAGGATCACGAAATAGATCTGAAAGATGCTCTAGGCCTACGATGATAGTAATGGTGGCCATCTTGTAACAGAATTTTATCAATATGGATATGCTTTATGACTTATGAATCATGACCATACAAGAATTAGTGTGTTTATTTTTATTCCGAATGTAAACGATGATTCCTGAAGAATATTTACATCCAAATTTGTTACTCTTGGTAGAATAACAAATCATACTACTATTGCATACGTCATTATACAATGATAAGTTCTATATTATTTCCTGCTTCTTTTCTTTTTTTGTTTTCCGGTATAGCCACCAAATGCCAAAAACTTGAGCATTTCTTCACCATCATTTATAATAGAATGTGTAGTGTTTTCTGGAATGTAAACAATGTCACCATCTCTTAGTCTGGCCTCTTCATTTCCTACCTTAATCTTGCCGGTACCATTTATTATATAAAATACTTCTTCATGGTTATTATGGACAAGCGGTTCGTGGGAAAGACGAGGCTGTAATTCGGCAAATGAAACATACGTTATAGCTTTCAGGCAACGATATTGTGGATCTAGCGCAGATCCTTGTATGTCTTCGCGAGCCTTATCTACTGATGACAGCAACCTCCGATCTATCCCGATTTGATAGGCTATAGTAGGATGAATGTCACGCCAGTTTCTTTTAATAATCATAGTCCGCTAGTTCTTTCTGATCCGCAGAATATAAAAGCAGACATATGGTTTGCATAAGAAATTTCACATTTGCAGCATGCCCTGAGTCGTAATCAATTTCCCAGAGTTCAGATTCATCATCTAGGAGATAGAAATCAGAGATTATGTTATCATTGCTTGTCCATTGAACAATAAGGAATGCATACTTGTCATCAATGTTCTTACTGCTTCTGAAATGAGTTCATATAGTCATCATATACACTATACGAATCATATACCTAACAGATAATAATTTGAGTATTATTCTGATTTTTAATGAATATCAAACCATTGCTGATGGGATTTACGGCAGGTATACTTATTCTTATAATAGCTATTATGCCAGCAAGTATGTCCGTTAAGTCATCGTATGCACAAAGTCAAATATCTATAAATGGCGCAGGTGCGACTTTTCCATTTCCGCTAATTGATTCGTGGCGGGTACAATATCAGAAAGTGAAGCCAACTGTAAATATAAACTACCAATCCATAGGTAGTGGAGGAGGAGTTAAACAATTTACTGAAAAAACGGTTGACTTTGGTGCTTCAGATGCTCCTTTATCAAAGTCAGAACAGAAAGCTGCTCCAGGTGCTGTACATATACCTGAAACAATTGGTTCTGTAGTAGTAGCTTACAATCTTCCCAACTTTAAAAATAAAGGACTGAAACTTTCAGGCCCGGTTGTCGCAGATATATTTTTAGGTAATATTAAAAAGTGGAATGATGCAAAAATACAATCTCTGAATCCTGGTGTATCTCTACCTTCTAACAACATCGTAGTTGTCCATAGATCAGATGGTTCGGGTACGACTTTTGTCTGGACGGATTATCTTTCCAAAGTAAGCTCTGAATGGAATAACAAGGTTGGTACCTCAAAATCTGTGCCATGGCCAACAGGAATAGGTGCTCCAGGCAATGAAGGTGTTGCTAACGCAGTAAAGGGCACCCAAAATACTATAGGCTATGTTGAGTTGGCTTATGCACTAACAACAAAAATGCCATATGCATTTTTACAAAATCAAGCAGGCAAATTTATTGAACCATCGATGAGCTCAACTGAAGCTGCGGTTAGTGCCTCAGCACCAAACCTTCCAAAAGGAGATCAGTCATGGGACTCAGTTTCAGTAGTCAATGCTCAGGGAGCAGAATCATACCCTATTGCTAGCTTCTCATATCTTCTTCTATACAAAGAGTTGAGTACTAACCCGAGCATTGACGATGCAAAGGCAAAAGCATTAGTTGACTTTATCTCCTGGGCAATAACTGATGGCCAAAAGTTTGCAGATAAGCTAGGATATGTTCCGTTGCCTGATCAGGTCGTTAAACTTGACCAAGACACTTTGAAATCTTTAACCTTACATGGGAAGCCAATAATCTGATGCTGCCTAAGGACCAAATTTTTTATTTTCTCTTGGACAATATAACCAACTATAATATGACATCAATTAAATTAACTGCAAATGATGCTCACACGTTAGTTGTTTTTACATATCATTTAATTAACCATGTAAAAGCTAAAAAGCATAATGCAGATACCTGGCTTTCATACATCTTATAATATGAATGGATGGTGTTTTGACTATTACTATTACTGAAATCAATAAACAAGCTAGAAAGAAGAATTTATCTTCGTTTTTCCTGACGGGTAAACGAAGAGGAGATAAGATATTTCATGGCCTGGTGATTGCTGCTGCATGTTACACTTTACTTATGATTGTGCTTGTAGTCTTTTCGGTTGGTGATGGATCCAAAGATATATTTTTAAAAGAAGGCTTTTTTGGTTTCATAACTGGTACTAATTGGAATTCAGTAGAGGGTCGCGAATCATTTGGAGCTTTGCCATATATTGTTGGAACATTAATTAGCTCAGCTTTAGCCATGGTAATTGGAGTTCCTATAAGCCTTGGTATTGCCGTTTTCTTGTCAGAAATGGCACCAGCAAAAATTAGTGTACCACTGTCATTTATCGTAGAACTGTTAGCTGCAGTTCCAAGCATTATTTATGGATTATGGGCTTTGTTTGTTTTTAGATTTTGGGTCAGAGACTTAATTGAGCAGCCCTTGTATAACGCCTTTGGTGGATCGATTCCTTTCTTTGCCCAAACACCGTTTGGTTTAGATGTTTTCACGGCTGGAATAGTTCTTGCTGTAATGATTATACCTATTGTCTCGTCAATTTCTCGGGAGATAATAAAAGCAGTACCAAATTCCCAAAGAGAAGCGGCGTATAGTCTAGGGGCAACTCGGTGGGAAACTGTGAGAATTGCTATTTTTCCCTATGCAAAATCAGGATTACTAGGAGCGGCGATTCTTGGGCTGGGCAGAGCAATAGGTGAAACTATACTAGTTACAATGATCATTGGAAATACAATTGGTGCAGCGGCTATTCCAACGTCCCTATTTTCCCAAAGTCAAACGTTAGCAAGTTTAATTGCTAACGAATTTAATGAAGCTTCGTCAAGTTTACAACTCTCAGCTCTAATTGGACTTGGAGCAGTTTTGCTTATTTTAACAATTGGGATTAACATAGGCGCACGCCTACTGGTATCAAGAATGGTAAAGGTCAGTGCAGGAGTAAGGGAATAAACATATGCACAAAAACACAACTGAGCAGAATCCTGTCAATAATAAGCAGAAAATTCATGATATAATGTCGAGGTATTCCCATAGGCGCAAATTGATCGACAAGCTGGTAAGTATTTTCTCTATAGCTTGTGTGTTAGCTGCCATAATTCCATTGGGAAGCATATTACTAGAAGTGATAAAAAATGGTGCTTCAGCAATTAGCATACAATTATTAACTCAACCTCCAGGTGCAATTGGGGCTACATTAGAGGATAGCGGAGGTATTGCTCCTGCAATTCAAGGAACATTGATTGTTGTAGGATTAGCATCAGCAATAGGAGTTCCTATAGGAATCCTTGCTGGCATTTATCTATCAGAATTTGCCCCTGGTAATGGATTATTTCCATCTGCAGTCAGACTATTTAATGATGTTCTTACGGGTTTGCCCTCAGTAGTAATTGGAATAGTTGGATATATAACAATAGTACTCACAATTGGCTCCTTTTCAGTCTTAGCTGGAGCCTTCTCTTTATCGATAATTATGATACCCATAGTGGTAAGAATCACCGAAGAGACACTTAAGGTTGTACCAAATTCTATTCGTGAGGCTGGCTACTCACTTGGAATTTCACGGTGGAAAATAACATTATTCGTGGTTCTAAAGAGTGCCAAAAGTGGAGTTCTCACAGGCATTGTACTAGCGATATCGAGAATTGCAGGTGAAACTGCACCTTTAATTATGACTATTCTGGGTACAAGTTTGTTCTTTACAAGCTTTAATAAACCAATTGATGCCTTACCCCTTAGGATATGGAGATTAGCTTCTCAGCCGTACGACACAGCTCATTCTCAAGGATGGGGTGCAGCTTTGCTACTAATAATTATAGTGCTAATCGCAAGCGTAGTTCTAAGAATGATAGTTCAGCGTAAAGGCTTTAGAGTTAAAACATTGCATGTATAGGTATCTATATAGATCTATGTCATACATATAGACAAGGCATATGTATAGTTAATGAGGAAGATATGTGGCTTGACAATTGATGAAGCTATACATGATCGTTTACCAAAAGTAGAACCATCAAAAAAAGACATGGATTACGACGATCAGGTATTGTATAAAGTATCCATTAGGAATCTTGATGCGTGGTTTGGAACCAAGCAGGTATTAAAAAATATTAATTTGGATATAAGATCAAATGTTGCAACAGCCATTATAGGACCCTCAGGATGCGGTAAGACAACACTTATCCGTTGTTTAAATCGTATGCATGAGATGACTCCAGGTGCAACCGCAAAAGGCCGTGTAATGATCGACGATATCGATATTTATGATAAAGCTGTTGATCCAGTAATTATAAAAAGACGCGTTGGAATGGTTTTTCAAAAACCAAACCCATTTCCTACGATGAGTGTTTATGATAACGTGGCAGCAGGATTAAAACTAAATGGTATCAAAGATAAGAGATTGATCAATGATATAGTTGAGGAAAGTCTTAAAGGTGCTGCGCTTTGGGATGAAGTAAAGAACGAACTTGATAAACCAGGAATTGGGTTGTCAGGGGGTCAGCAACAACGTCTATGCATTGCAAGGGCACTTGCAATGCAGCCTGAGGTATTGCTTATGGATGAACCGACTTCTGCACTAGATCCTATAGCATCTTCCAAAATTGAAGAGCTTGTACATGAATTGAAAAAGGAGCTGGCTATAATTACTGTTACGCATAATATGACACAGGCTGCAAGAGTATCAGACTTCACAGCTTTTATGTACCTGGGAGAATTAATTGAGTATGGACCAACAGATCAGATATTTAAGAATCCTCAGAAAGAGCTAACAGAACGATATATCTCAGGAAAATTTGGATAGGCACTGAATTTGAATGAGTTTCCATAAAAATGAAAATGAAAATTGAATTCTCATTCTAACCTAAAAGAATTCTTTTCTTCTAATGGTTTGTTATCAATTATATGACTCGTCTATTAGATCTTGGCCTTGACCGTATACGTAACATTATTATGGATATGTCTAAATTATCTGAGAATTCTGTATTTACTGCGATAGACTCCTATCAGAGCGGGCTTCAGATAAAGAAACAAATTTTTGATTGGTCAGAAAAATTAAGAGTATTGCAAGAAGAGGTATCTGATCTTGCAGTAGAGCTAATTGCGCGTTATCAGCCTGTGGCCAGTGATCTTAGATTTATCAAGTCATGTATGGAGATTTCATATGGATTTTCCAGATTTGGACGTTATTCGTATGATATAGTAGACGTCCTTGAAACGATGGGCTCCATAGCTGACTGTGATAAATCCGCAGTAGCTGAAATGTCAAAAATCGTAATGGAGATGATAGATATTAGCTTACAAGCTTTACAGTCACGCGATAAGAATGCAGTTGAAAAACTCTACCAGATGGATAATGTTGTAGATGCATTGTACAGAAAGTATCTTCGGGATATAATTGTATCATCATCCTCGCACAAGCAACAACAAAATACTCTTCCTCCTGAATATAACACTAGCCCCCACTGCTATATCTCAGCTTTATTGATATTACGTTATCTAGAACGTATTTCGGATCATGCATGTTATATCGGTGATTCTGTGCATTATATAGTAACTGGCGTCTCAAGTCCTAGACGCTAACTACGTGATCTATATAGAACTATATAAATTATATGATCACACTTCAAAAATATATAATACCTAGTGTAAACCTCCAAAAAACCAGAGTTACATGTCAGGAAATGGTGAGGTACGTAAAATACAGTTTACAGGTAGATCAACATACATTTTATCATTACCTAAAAAATGGATGCAGGAAATGCACCTAAAACCAGGGGATCCCGTAAATCTTACCCGTGAAGCAAATAACTCATTACTGATAATACCTAATGCAGAAAGAAACTCTAGTATAACTAACGAGGCAACTGCAATTGTATTAGAAAAGGAAAGTGTAAATTCTCTACAACGTAAGGTAATATCCATATATTTATCAGGATACAATATTATACATTTAAAATCAAAGTCTGGAAGGATTAGTTCTACTCAGCGAGATGCAGTTAGAGAAATCG
The DNA here is from genome assembly GCA_035252175.1 of Nitrososphaeraceae archaeon. Classification (GTDB taxonomy): domain Archaea; phylum Thermoproteota; class Nitrososphaeria; order Nitrososphaerales; family Nitrososphaeraceae; genus JAFAQB01. Next base: position 61,400 of record DATFDI010000052.1, on the reverse strand, counting down.
TACGTAAGAATTTGGTTGGGACAGAGATAATAGCTGATTCTTTAGAAACAATCACGATTCAAGTCTTGCTTACGCTTCCAGAACTCTCAGTTAATACAGCAATCAGAAGAATGTTTTTGATTGCGTCTTCTATGCATAGAGATGCCATCTTGGCATTGGGTGAAGGAAACTACGAATTAGCAAATGGAGTAATAAAATCGGATGATGAGGTAGATAGATTCAGTCTCTACATATTGAGAAATCTTGCAATAGCTACACAAAATGAACGAGTACTTCGAGAAATAGGACTAAAGAATCCTGCTGATTGTTTGAGTTATCGTGTTGCAGTAAAGAGCATAGAACGAATAGCAGATCATTCAACTGGAATTGCTGATAAATGTTTAAAGATAAGAGAGGAAGGACAGCAACAACAAATATCAGAAAGTCTCTTTGAAAAAATTCAAAAGATGAGTAATCTATCATTGGCAGCCCTTAGCGATGCAGTAGAGGCATTACTACGCAGGGACTATGCTATGGCAGATAATGTTGTAGACAAAGCAAAAGGTATACTTTCGCTCGAAAATGACATAATTTCATTCATTAATAATTACAACAACAAAGATACTGTTCACAGTAAGATGAGCAATATTAACATTAAGCTAATTTTGGAAGACATTAGGAGAACTGCGGAATATGCAAGCGATATAGCAGAAGCAGCAATGAATCAGACCATTGGGGAAGTAATCACAGTACAGAGAAGATCGCCAGGTCAAGTATGATCTTTTATTCATGTGATTGCGATCCGTAATCAAGCATTATTGAGTGGATATTCAATAATGTAGATCGAGAGACGTTGTCCCGAATTTCTAATTTCGAAGTTGATCATATTATTCTATGTCTATATGTATCAGAGAATATGGCTATGCATCATCCCTAAATATAGAATATACGGATATATTATTGGCTGAGCAAATTGGACAGATCTTTATGCTCTTACTCTTTTTAGCTGAACTAAATATGGTTGCCGTCCAAAAGCATTTTTGACAAACAACAAAGTGGCAGTCAATATCCTCATAACTACATCTCTTAGCTTGTAAGTACATAGTCATCTTTTTTGTTACAAATTGAAGATTTAGATATTATCGAATATGATATTATAGATCTTCATGTTCTATTGTCAGATCAGTATTCTATATAGGATGTCCTTTTCTCTTAGAGGATATCTAATTAAGGCAGTTCTCTTTCAAGATTGTTGGGGGAAACTCCAATGACCTTGATGCTACCGCTGTTTGAATGTTGGTCTGAATGTTCAGGTGATACATAACTCCATAGTTGGCATGGTGACCTTGTAAACACAAGGATTTTTGTTACCTATGGAATGAGGGAATATGCCTTGGCTATATTATTCCAAAATGTGGATATAGACATTGCCGAAATGTGATCTTTAGATAATGTTATTCTATAGTGAGATCGATATTTCATATTGGATAAGCCTTTATTTGCTCAAGTGAAAACTAAAGATACTCTGTTCTCCCATTTGTTAGAAACCCCAGTAGCATCGCCCAATGCTATGGGGCTACACTAACAAATATGTCAACTTATAACTAGTACAAAATTCCCTGTGGGTTACAGAAGAACTTCAGCTGTTTTTAGGTATTTTTAATCATACCATACTTACTACCCTTACGATCCTTACTTAAGGATAGATTTGTTTTCCAATAATGCGCGGTAAGGATCGTAAGCATGGTATGATGAAGTTTCTGGATTCATAAGATCTCTCTATGTCAAGAACTATGTGTACCTTCCATTTGTAGAAAAAGTCTTTCCTAACAGCAAAGAATCGTTTGCATACTTCATCTCTATCTAACAATAACTACTGAACACTTGCATGATGACTTATTTTATGCGACACACTTCCCTCCAATAATTCCTCGGCAGTATTCAAACTCTTGTTTCCAACAACTATTGTATCTACTTCTTTATCTTTTGCTATCTGCAAAATCTTTTCTGCTGCATTGCATTACTCTTCGATTGTATCTATTTTGTAACTCCTAGTTCTCTTGCTCTGGATTCACATTCATGGAGTAAGTCTTTACTAAGCCTTTTTACTTCTTCTACATAACTATCGTGTTGCTCCAATCGTTGTATCAATTCACCGAATTCTTTAATTACATGCACTATGTATAAGTGAGATTCATTTTTAGTTGCAAGATTTGCTGCATATTCCAGAGCTTTCGTTGCAGGCTGAGAGCCATCAACACATATTATGTAATGGATTCTATCAAGGAATTTTACCATAACTTGCCATTCTACGTACACTTTCTACGTCTTCTGCTCATCATCCTTTTATTTAAAAATAAATCCGAGTATAATATATACAGCAATCATTGATTGCTAAAATTACCGATGGCGTTTAGTTGGAAATTTCTTGTAAGGCCAGAAAAAGTGAAAAAAAAACTTAATCTAAGGAATTGGGATGCTGATTATCGCGCAAATAAAAGCAAAGAAAGTGTAGAGACGGAGCTGACAGCCTTTTCCAGCCAACTTTCTGAATTGCAGTACAAGCTCTACGCAGACAATAGACATGCTCTTGTGATCATACTTCAAGGAGTTGATGCTTCGGGGAAAGATGGCACAATCCGACATGTAATGGGAGCGCTAAATCCTCAAAGTTGCTATGTAAAGGCATTTAAGGCTCCAACTACAGAGGAGCTTTCTCATGATTATCTTTGGCGTGTCCATAATGCAATTCCTGCAAAAGGTCAAATAGCAGTTTTTAATCGGTCTCATTATGAAGATGTGATTGAACCTCAGGTTCATAATTTGATTCCGAAAAATGAGTTGACTACAAGATTTAGACAAATCAATGAGTTTGAGAAATACTTATCAGATAACCATATAATGGTACTAAAATTCTTTTTACATATTAGCAAGGACGAACAGAAAAAGAGACTCATAAAAAGGTTGCATGATCCAACAAAACATTGGAAAATATCTGAAAGTGATCTCCATAACAGGAAGTATTGGGACAAATACATGGTATCCTATGAAAAAGCTTTGGCTGTTTGTAGTACCGACTATGCGCCTTGGTACATTGTCCCTGCAAATTCAAAATGGTTTCGTAATTGGGTAGTGGCTCAGATTCTTATCAAAACATTGGACAATATGAAGTTAAAATATCCGCAGCCCAAAATAGATATTTCGAAATTGTCGATTGATTGAGCACTCTATGCTTTATGTGGATCACACTTGTTCCTCCCAAAGAAATCAATGTTTAATTCATTTATATCTTCTGCTTTGAGTTTTGATTTGGGATCAATTGTACTCTGGTAATATATACAGCTATTAATTTGATATCGGTCTCTACTTAAGAACATTTGATTTGCTTTCAAGATATAATACTAAGTGAATAAGAGTAATACATGATCCTAACTCAATACTCCAATAGACATACATATGATAACATCACACATATACATAACAATGAACTCTTTGTCGATTTCTTCTAAACCTTTTATAACAAAACTTCAAGAAAACCTTCAAAGAGTGGATAAGAGAGTTAATGACTATATAGCAGACTCAAATGAGGAAAATATACACAATATAAGAACATCCATCAGAAGGGCCGATGCTTCCTTTAGATCATTACCAAAGAAAGTACGTAAAAGGAATAAAGTATCCAATTACCTTAAACTGTGCAAACAACTATTCAAAATAAATAGTAAGATAAGAGATTATGACATAATTTATGAAAAACTCAGAAATTATTCTTCACAACCAATATACACTGAACTAACAGAATTATTAAAAACGAGAAGAGACGCAGAGCTAAGGAAAGGAAGGGACACGGCATTATCTCTAAGGAAAATCAAACCACCTAAAATATATGATAAAGACATCTCTAAGGAAAAATTAAATCGAAGATTTAACAAAATCATATCTAGGTCTAGCGATAAAATAGAGCTTAATTTCCCAATTGTACTTACAAATGCTGACAGAACAATACAATTACATGAAATGAGAAAAGATTGTAAGAAATTGCGTTATTTATTGGAGTTACTTAGTTATCAGAACAACAAGGAAGTAGAGAGAACTATAACGGAACTAGAGAAAATACAAGAGATGCTGGGATCAATACATGACGATGACATTATGATAACTTATCTAAGAAGAAGTAGAAACTCTAAAGAAATTCGTCATATTTTAGATGATGTGATTGCAGAAAGAGCTCGTAGATATAATGAGTTTATTGGATTTTGCAAAGATAATCTATCGAATTCCAAGGAGAATTTCTTTAGCCAAATATGGGCTCTTACATAATCAGAAAATGACATTTGCTATTCTATAAATTGATCTGCGCTTGCACATCACTTCAAAGCATGACATGCAGATAGACAGTATCACTGTATTTTCCGATATTACAAGCATATATTTTTGGATTCGATTTTAAATCGTAGAGAAATAGATATCAATATCAGAATGTTGATCGCTAACAGTTATGCATTTAATCTTTATTATACTCTACTTCGAAATTGATGTTATTATTATTTTCTTTCTCTAAATAAAATGTAAATGAATCCGAACGGTATTACAGCGATAATAAATCCCAGATAATCGAAATTCATTGATGGAAATCCAAGTTTCAGACCCAGATCTAATCCAAGATCTAAACCCAGATACAAGGTGATAGCAGCAGGCACTATGCCAAATTTGATGAATCTGTGACTTCTTAGTTTAAACTTCTCCAGATCTCTGTATGGATATTGTAAGTGATGATAAACTACGGGCATTGCAAAGAGTGATACTGCGAGAGTAATGGCAAAAAGTGAGATCATTAGAACTATACTGTCTAGAGGACCAAAACCTCTTGGCGTATTTATAGAAGTGTTAAGAAGGAAACCAAATAAGAAGCCAGACACGGTAGTTAGGAGAGCGCTTTCTCTTATTATGGAATTATAATCTCTAATAATATCGTCATTTATGTCGTTATTTTCGTTATCATGTTCTTTGCCATCAGCCAAAGCCAGCCTGACGTATTGATACTTAGCCTAAATATATGTATACAGACTTATTGCTATAATGACTAGCAAAATCTTTCTCAGATAATACAAAAACTACTCTTTTCTTAAAGGCTTGTTCCACTTTCCCTATGTTTATTATAATGATTTAAATTTAAATCAAGTCAAAAATCAAATATTAATATATCAATTTTTTCACTCTTAATAATCTTAGTTGCAAAGAAGCCATACCATCTAGAACAATGCCGAGATGCATTATTGTTGTGTCTCTAATGAAGGAACGTATTATAGTACTGTTCTCTTAACATAAGCTTGATCAACAAATAATTATCCTGTATTCTGGTAGCAGCATTTTATAGTTCGTGGTATTCTGAAAAAGACACATCATATACATTAGTGTGTTCAAAAAAATCGTAGGCAGTAAATCGAGTGAAGAACGCCGATAAGTGTATTATATGTGTGTTATGACATTTATAAATAGATAAAAAAGCCAAAGGATAATAATGATATGTCTAAATGCATTAAGCCCTGGCAAAAATCCTCCAGACGAAATTACTGTGGTAATAGAAATTCCTAAAGGTAGTGCAATTAAATATGAGATAGATAGTGACAGTGGCGCATTATTTGTAGATAGAATGTTGTCTACATCGATGATCTATCCATGCAATTATGGCTTTATTCCTAAGACTGAAGAAGACGGAGATCTGATTGACGTTTTTGTACTTGGTAATGATCCGCTATTACCAATGTCCATCATTCACTCTACCCCCATTGGGGTGTTGTTAACCGAAGATCAAGACGGCCAAGACTCCAAAATTATTGCAATTCCAATTTCAAGAATGATCCAGATTTTCCTAAGATCATCAATCTAAGTGACATTGAAGAATATACATTAAATCAGCTTAAACACTTTATTGAACACCATAAGGAATTAGAGGAAGGAAAACATGTCAAGATAAAGGGGTTTCAAGATAAAGAAGCAGCTAAGAAGACGATCTTATACGCTATAGAAAAATATAAAGAAAAGAACGAACTTAAGTAAACAGTTCCCACGTAGAATATGATTTATTATCAAGAAGAAATTCGTGATAGTATAAATTTGCATAGTAGCAACACGAAGCGACCTTCGTGTATGTAAACGTTTATTTATGTTCTTTTACAAACTTGCGTGACTTATCCTCTCTATAGCCTAGGTTGTTGCTGTTGGGTATGGATTCTTGTAATTTGTCCTTCTTTATGTGGAAGTATCTTAATAATGGTCTTTCTCACTAATTGCTGTTGTTCTTCAATACCTGATGTTCCATCTATGACTATAAATTGCTCAGGTTTAATCATAGATTCATATTGTTCAATGATTCTGCTTTGGAAAATCCTATAACTATCATATGGGTCATTACTTAAATTCAGATCCATTCCTGCTTCATAATACTTCAGTTTAGGCCTACCTACAGATATTCTTTCAATAGCAACATCAATAGGTACTCTAAAGTAAAAAACGGCATCAGGTTTTACTGCAAAGTCGTAAACTTTGCGAATCCACTTTGGACTGCAACCTCTGACTATGTCTCTTGCATATGCAGTATACACATATCTATCTGCTAATACAATGTATCCAGCGCGCAATAGGGGGAATATATTGCGCTCATATCTATCTGCAAAATCAGTTGCATGTAAAAGACTAAAAGTTGTAGGAGTAAGTCTATTTTTTTTCTTGCCTTTGGATGTTATTTCTTTGACCAATTCTGATGAATTCCATTCAGTCATAAAAACTGGAATCAATCTGGACTTTAACCACTTGCCAACTAGTCTGATTTGAGTTGATTTGCCTGAACCATCAATTCCCTCTACTACAACAAGCTTGCCTTTTACTTCTAACTTGCTTGCATAATCTTGTTGTTGTTGTAGTTGTAGTTGTTGTGATAGTGATGATGATGAATGATCGGTATCGTTATTTTTTTTCAAGTGAATGTCTATTCCTCTTATTTATGTCCACTTATTTATACTCACAATTTGATACATGATCTCTATCTCAGCAGTATCTCTTTTCTCATTGCTGTTGTACTAGTAGTTGTTGTCCCCCTGTTCGACTTTATGGAAATTGAAAAATCTACGACAACGTTAAAAGTGGTTTCAAATTTTTTTAGTGCGTTTCTAAATAACATTTCGGGAAATTTAATATTATCATCAAGCACAACTGCAACAACAATTTTCTTTTCATTATAAAATGTCAAATTGACATGACATTTGGTTCTTTCAAGAATAGCTAGTATTACAATACATGCCGAAATTTTTTCAATGGATCTTTTATTTTGGGATCGTAGAATTGAGTCATATCTTTTGAATAACCAGTTTGCGATCTTCGGTTTCTTTGTATGTATTATAGACAATGCCAAGATCAATTGCTCACTGTGAGTTAGATATGCAAGATCTTCATCAATGAGTGTATAAAAGAGATTGTATAGACTAGTGGTAGCGGGTATCTTTGACATTTGCTTTATAGCCAAGTTGAGAATTAGATATTCTTTCTCTTTGAGTATCCTATTAGAAATTAGTGGCGATATTAGGTCTCCACTATGCTTCGAAGTTATTGCTAGTTCACAATTAACTCGAATGTGATTTTGAATTTTATTCTGGGTTATACTTTCTTTATCATATTGTTGTGGTGATTCCAAAAATGATAAAAGAATACCTTCCCTAAGTCCTTGAGCACTTACAACAACCCCGTTGAACCCAAGTTTTTTCATGAGTATCTTAATTATACAAGAACCAGCAGTAATCGTTTCTGCCCTGTTGTTTCCAACTGCATCAATTTCAGCAATTTCATCTACAGTCATTTTAAAAAATTTTCTGCTAATTAAGTTAACAGATTCGTAGTCTAATCTATAATTGTGAATTTTGTCAAGGATATAATTATTCAAATCTTGATCATATCTTGTTATAGCTCGCAATGTACCACCCACACCAACTAGAATAGTATCTGGACTTAATTCAAGCTCTTTTCTTTCTGGAAGCTCTTGCAGTATATGTCGTTCAAGTCTGCCATAATTTTTCTTGGTAAATGATTTAGAGTTATTATCATCATTATAAAGATTCGACAGCCTTAATGCACCAAGAGGTAGCGAGATAATTTTCTTAATTTTGAAGTTTTCTGAATACACCATTTCCAGACTACCACCGCCTAAATCAAAGAAAAGTGTAGTAGGAAGACAGATACTCCTCAACGCTCCACCAAATGAGTATAGAGATTCCTCTTTGCCTGATAGTACTCTTAACCGAAAACCAGTCTTTTGATAAACCTCTGCAAGAAAATCATCCTTGTTATTTGCCTCTCTTACAGCACTTGTTGTGACTGCAAGCACATGATCTACTGATTCAAATTTGACAATATCGCGGAATAGTTTTAAAGCATCAATAGTGCGGCGAATTGATGATTCATTCAGAAATCTAGATTCATCAACTCCTTCTCCAAGTCTGACTGTCACTCCTTCCTGACTATATGGCGCGTATGAATGATCTTTCTCTATATAATAATTGACTAATTTGGCAGAATTAAAGCCAACATCTATTACCGATATTTTCAAAGCTAGTTTTCGTCCTGATGAGTAAGCATTATGTTCTTTATTTCACTTCTGATGTAAATTTATATAATTTTCTTGCTAGATTCTAATTGACTGCCATATAGATGATATAGTTCATTTCGTGAGTATATATCAACTATTTTGTGTTGAAATCGCTAACCACAGACCTGAATCGCATTTTATTAGTTGTTCTGCGCGGACGATGATTAAACATGGGATAATAAAAATTGATCTTGTACGTAATACTTACCTACACATATCAAAGAAAATTTATTTTCCCATTTTTCTTATATGCCTTGGAGTAAGTAGCCATTTTAATTCGCCATGTAAGTTTGGAGGTGTAAAAGAAGTTATTGTCAGTTTTGCGAGTCCTGCCTTCTTGAGGACAATATGTCCATCTCCGCCCTTTCCATCAGATATTATGTCACTTATCATTTCTGTAAGATATGGTTCATGTCCTACGATAAGAACAGATGAATATTGTTTGAATCGTGTTGACGAAGATAATTTACGGTAAAGATCTTGTCTGTTACCTTCAGGCTTGAGTTCATTCCAATCTTCTATTTTCTTTTCATTCTTAAGTGTCTTTGCAACAATTGCCGCGGTTTGATGTGCTCTCTTTAAAGGACTGCTAATTATAAGATCAAACTTAATTCCCAAATCTTTGAGGGAATTTGCTATATCAGCCATCTCTTTTTGACCGGTAACAGTGAGAGCTCTTTCAGAATCTTTATTATTTCCCCCAGTGATTTTTTTGCCTGCTTCACCATGTCGCAAAATGAACATGTCCATAACAAAAAACATATGGTAATAGTTATATTATCTTAACCGTACATACAACACCATCTAAAAAATTTTCGTTTCGTCTTTTCGCTGTTGATGCAATTAAAGTTATTAGATAGCATGAATACAAGTAAACATAGACTATTAAATATCAAATACGTCTAACTTGAAATCCTATAACATAGTGTATTATTGTCGTTTAGTGATTTATAGATCACATAGATCTATATTATCATCGTGTGATAATCTTATTTCATATTGAATAGATTTTTGTTCCATAAGTAACTATTTTGATTATAGGATGTATCTCGATATTCATAGGCTTGAAATTGCGAATGGCCTCAAAGATGCACTTGTCCATGCAGATTTCACTGTCGACTCCATAATCAAGAGTGGACCGAGTCGGATTGCTTCAACAATGGGAATAGATCTATATGTTGCAAAGATCATCTTTAATGCTGCAAAAAAAGCTGCAAATGCCAATGATCTTACGGAGCTGGAGAATAATAAAGATATTATTAAGCCAATCAACATTACCAGATGAAGTATAAATTGATGTCTTTGTCTTGCCGTTATGTTATTATTGTGCTCATATCTGCACCCATTTAACTACATCATTTTCAGTACTATTTCATATATATGGAACAGGCGAATGTCGTAGACAGCTATTTATCTTACAATCAGATTAGTTTTAAATTTACTTCAATAATGATCTTCCAATAATTACATCATTATATAATGGCGATCTATTATTGAATTAGATATGGAAGATCCACGGTGTTATGCTGCTAACTGATTGGTACCAAGAAATTTATCAATTCGTCCTTGTAAGTCGTTATTAATTTCTACTATAGATCGATTTCCGTTTATATACTCTATGCTATAGTGTTTTTGCATTCTGCGAAATTCTTTTGCAAGGAGTTTTTGATAAATCAAGAACGAATTTAACATATCATCTGATAATCTGAGATCAGCACCTGATTCATAATAATCTAGTGAAGAGTTTTTCTGAAATACTCTGTGAATCAGCTCGTTTGGGCTAACATCAAGATAGAATACCAGATCTGGTTTTATAGCAAATCCAAATAGATTGTGTGACCAGACTCTTCCTATTCCTCTAACAGCATCTCGAGCCATAAGCGTATATATGTACCTATCAGCAAGTACAATGTAGCCTGCACGTAAAGCAGGTATTATTCTATTCTCAAGCTGATCTGCAAAATCGGCAGCATAAAACAAACTTAATGTTCTCTTTCCAAGAGCAAAGTTTCTCTTTGCCTCTAGTATTCCCTCACTGATCAATTCTGAACGTCTCAAGCCTGTATTCAAAACAGCATGGCCATCTGATTCAAGCTTAGAAGTTATCATTGTAATCTGTGTACTTCTACCTGAAGCATCAGGTCCTTCTATCACAATAAATCTACCTTTAATTTCAATTTTCTGTAAATAAGGGATAATATGAGCATAATACTCTATTGGTCTGGCATCCATTGAAGGTACAAGTGGAGTAGTAACTTTTCGTCTCTTTATTCTTCTCTGCGAATTAGACTTCTGCTTTTGTTCTATATTGTTCACTCAACGTAACACCACAAATTTATACAATCCGCTTTATGAAAACATAGCTGATTTCTTAATTGTACACATACGAGGATCAATGCAGACTGTGTATACAAATATATGCGTACCCAGTAATCACATATGTAAATGAATGTTACTTCTTTTCCAGTCCTGATTTAGGAGGCATTGATCAAATTTGATATTGGTTGCGAATATATTGTAAAGTTATTCCTAGCCTCTTCTTGGTCTATTCTAAACCATAAAGTATTCTCATCATATTTTTCTAATAAATATAGGGGGATATAGAATCTTCCATCATTATATGATGTTCCGTTTTCTATCAAAACATAATTGTGATCCACTTCCAGTACTTTGCCTAACTCTTGATCATTGACATCTCTTGCTTCCCTCTTTGACAGATTAAAATTCATAGACAGTACTCCTTTCCAATACCTCCACAGTTTAACTTTATAATGTAATCATATATGAAACATCAAGATGTTATGATCTCAATATAGATCACGTAAAACACGATTCACTATATAGTAGTCTAATACGTATATGTGGTTTACATAGATATAAAGATGAGTCAAATCAAAATCATTAGCCAGAAAAGTATTGACTTTTAATTCTGCTAATGTATTTGTTCTCACAAGTATAGCTGATAAATTAGATCAATGTGAAAACCTTAGATATAATTTACTATGTAGAGATATGATATTTCTATAGGGTAGGTTTTTGTTGTGCCCTGTGGATGCTAGGATGATGTGAAAAAGTACTCACAAGTCAGTAAACCTAAGATACATGAGTATTTAAGAGATACAAAATACACTTACTGTAACTCCTGCAAGAATAGAACACAATTCTCTTGCTTTAGATGCGGGTTTTGCTGGACTTGCCACTGGATTAAAGAGGAGATGGAGAGAATTTCTCCTGTAATAATCCCAATAGAGATATACGGTTAGCAAGATAGCAATGACTACAATAACATCGCATCAGATAATTCTCCATCCCTAAGACAAGCTCTTGAATATTGTCTTGTTACATTAAAGATGGAGCATTTTTTCTAAAAATGCTCCCGTAGGTTATTGAAATAAGTCTGGAAGCTGAAGAAATTAGTCCTGTGGCTATATAACTAATGAAAAAATTAGGCATTGACATAAGCAAGTTCTCCCTATAAGCATGGCAATATCCCAAAATCCAATAGCAAAATTATAAATCGTTACTTTACGACCATCACAGGGCAATGAGCATAACTCACAATCGAAGATGCGACACTTCCAAGTAATAATTTCTTAAAACCAGATCTTCCTTTTGTTCCAACTACTATAAGATCAATATTCTTTTCTTCTGCATATTCTAATATAACGTAATCTACTGGTCTGTGACTGTTAATTAGTTCTGTTTTTAATTCGATATTGCCTGTTTTCGCTGCACGATCAAATTCGTCAAGCCACGCTTTGCTATCATCCATTTTACTTGATTCTTCTAATACATCCTCTTGCCTAAGATGATACGACTCTGGAACAGAAGTGACAGTAATTGCAAAGATCTTAGCATTGAAAGATTTTGCAAAGTCTAAAGCATATTCTGCTGCCTTCAATGAATGCTCTGAACCGTCAATTGCTACCATTATTTTAGAAAATTTTGGATGTGATTCTGCTGTTGATGAAGACAATTTCTACTGTTGTATGACTCATTGAAGATACTATAAAAATGAATCTTTGGATTTTCTCTACATATGGTTAATACTAAAAATAAGAAAGAATTTCTGACCCATACGTCAAGTTATTCTAGAATTAGACTGCTTGTGATTCAAGCAACATGCCCTATATACAAATCTGTAACAGCCAATTCTGCTACATTTTAGAATAATGAATAACCATACTGTAAGTTCGTGTATGCATTTTTTCTTTTAGATAAGCTTCGTTGTGGTGGTCAGACTCGTTTAATTCTTTGTTGTTATACATTGTCATTCAATACTTACAACAAATTTGTATATGACATATCCAGTAACATCTTCACTTCCAGGTAGCCAAGTTGCTACCGCTATCAATATGTAATTTCCTTTGCTTAGGTTCATTCTAAATATTGTATTGTCATAATCTGTAGCATCAAGCACTGCTGCTGCAGTTCCATTGATAGCATAATATGCTGTTACTGCTAGACTGCTTGGTGGAAGTAGCTTAGGAGTGCCTACGATTACAAATTGGATACAAGAATCATTTTTGATGTGTACAATGTTTGAAGGAAGATTAGCAGATACGTTTTGTGGTCGAATATGAAGTTCGGGAAAGTTTATTCCTGCTCTATATTTTGCCTCAGACAAATCTCCAGAATACACTATGCCAGCATAATTCATCAGTATCTTTGGTGGAAGTACATTGACATTTAGCCTACTCCTATTAGCGTTTGATGGGGCAGGAATATTACATATGGACCTACCGCCATTAGTATTACTGCCAGTGCCATTAGTGCCAATATTACTAGTATTACCACCTCTATTTCCATCACTATTGATATTACTTGTATTATTCTCTGCAATACCAACTTTTGAGATTGGGTTTTCATTTGACTGATAATACGGATAATAGTAATGGAAATGATACATTTCACCATTAGCTTTTGAGACAACGATTGCATTGAGGCTAGTCATCATCAACGGTAGTGTTAACATGCATGCAACAAGACATATTTTGACACAGTGTTTCATTATGATGTTTAGCTTGGGCCCATGATAATTTATTATGTGGCTAATCCAATTCAGATTCATATCTAGGTAAATATATCACAAGTATGTTAATTTTAGGGTCAATCAACTAATGAATGATGACATTATTTATTCAGTTTTGTCTGACTTCATATCACATTCTCTATAGAGATACTCCGCTATTACATATGTAAAAATGCTTGTCAATTGTACAAAAGCGATACTAATGGTATTGGTGTCCTCTAAAAAATGTCCTCTAAAAGTACATAAGTCTGTAATTGAGCATCAATCAAGGAATAATGATATAATCCCAATCACTAACTATATGAACGTCACTATTATCATTAATATTATTTTACCTCTCTAAAACCTTCAGCTTCAGCTCCCTTGAATCTTTCAAGTTCTGATTTCTGTACATTAAGTGACACTTGATGACCATCAAAACCCTGCACAATATGTTTTGGTATCTTGTACCTTGTCCTTCCACCTTCTGTGGATACCAATATGGAATTTTCATCTATTGCATCAACGTTTCCTATTAAATTTCCTTCACTTGATCTGACTGTTTTTTGAATAGTTGACTCCCAGTTTGATACTGACTCTGCCATATTTTATTTCAAAAATATTGACCTAGGGATGCTATATAAGAATTGTCTGAATCCTACGACACGGTGAGCATAACTGCAATGTTGTTGGAGCATAAATATCCTATACATATTTTATCAGCATTGATATAGTAATATTGCCATCACATTATGAACAGAACACAATCTGCACCTAATACAATGCCACTGAAGCCAGGAGATTACTTTAACTACACCATCGATATAGGAGGATATTTTACCGGTAAATTTGATAATCATCAAATAGCAGCAGTCACATACCAACTTGCTGTCAAAAATGCAGTAGCAGCGGCATCGGCATCAACATCAGCAGCAGTAGCACCATCAGCCGCTGCCGCCACAGAAAGATAGATGAAAAATTGTATTTTTTGGTTCATAAGGTAACTATTTTTCCTAACCTGGAATATATTTGATTAAACATTTGGTAAAGATTTTCTTTAACTAGTATGAAAGCATATTGATGAATGTATGGAACTGTTCCGTAAAATAGCCAACAAAATTACCAAACCCAAAGGGAGAGAAATGGAAGTAGAACGAGAAGTACAATTAGATAGTAGCTCAAAAACAAATAACACATCTGAAAGGATTTATTGCAGATTTTGTGGTACAGCGAACTCGCAAGGACAAGACGTATGTTCAAAATGTGGAAGTAGACTCGATGTACCGCCGTCCACAATCATGAAAGCATGTACAAAATGCGGCTTGGCAGCAAATGATGACTCAATATATTGTACTAGATGCAGGACTAGGTTTGAAGATTTATAAATTGTGAATTTTTGGATTATTGAAATAATGACGTTGTTACCACAGTAGACAGCATTAGATCTGATCCTGTTTTTTGCCATGTAGTCGCTTGGCTAATGCAATGGTGTATCTCTATACTCTGATCTATAGCATTTCTTATGCGCGAGGTTATGCGTATGCAAAACTATACTCATTAGTATCCATAGACATAGGATAGTGATCTATTGTTTGATGCAGATACTAATGTGCTCAGTTTTACCACTGACCTCTGTTTCCTTCTAGCAATCCTAAACCAGTATGTATTCTATCTATATGCTTCGATAGTTCTGACTTATTTTTGAATTTAGACTGACAATAGGCGCATGTTAGAATTTCTTCTTCCTTTACTTCTTTTGTGATATCCATATTTGGTATTAGTGATAAGTATGATTTAGAGTATTTAGTCAATACGTTTACGTTGCAATACAAAGCAAACTTTGTAATTAAACCTCATTTATGATAATAAAAATTGAGTACCACATTGCAATACATTACAAACATACTATCAATATATCACATATGATTTAGCTCTAGACAGAATAGAGCATTGGATTCTATTATTGTTGGAGGTAGTAATGAAAATTACCAGATAATTTGGCTATCTTTCATTCTTTTTGTTGGTATTGCTTTGGCAATAGATTTTGGGATAATCTGTAAGATTCAGTATATTTTTAGGATGAGAAATGGAAGTAGAAGTAGCGCTAATAATACATATCAACAAAGAGCAACTTCTTCAGTTCTTTCTGTAGAACCAAAGTTTCGACAACATGTTTTCAAAAGATCCCTCATATGGACGATTATATGGATATCGCTTGCCATGATATTTGCTGCAATAATATATTTTGCTCTTGGGTATGAAAAAACATTACTTTTTGTAACAGGATATGCAATTGAAAAATCTTTAAGCATAGATAACATGTTTGTATTTTTGCTCATATTTTCTTCCCTTGCAATACCTCATATCTATCAACACAAAGTCCTGATGGCTGGAATTCTTAGTGCCATTATTATGAGGGTTGGTTTAATCCTTGCAGGGGTATCACTTCTTGAAAGCTTTCACTGGATGATTTACATCTTTGGTGGTTTACTATTGTTTACAGCAATTCGCATGCTTATACAAAAGAAAAACGAACATGGAGAAAAGAAGGAGATGACGATAGAAAAAAATATTGCTGTTAGGATTATGAAGAAATTTGTTCCTATTACATTTAAGTTGGATAATGATAAGTTTTTGTTATACGAGGGTAATAACAATGGTCATAAATTTTTGTATGCCACACCTATGCTTGTCGCACTTGTGATAGTTGAAATGACAGATCTGGTCTTTGCATTAGATTCGATACCTGCAATACTAGCAATAACTACCGATTCATTTATAGTAATAACTTCAAATATCTTTGCTATTCTTGGCTTGAGAAGTTTATACTTTTTACTTGCTGGCATGATGACGAAATTCTATTATCTTAAACCAGGGCTGGCAATGATACTATTATTTGTAGGCAGCAAAATGTTAGTGTCAGAATATTTTGAGATACCACTTGTCATATCTCTAATGGTAATATTTGGAATACTAGCTTCTGCATTAGTTCTATCCTTCATTAGGACCCGTCAACAACAAGCTAACATGGTTATCGATAAATAGAAGCATTTTACTAAAAAATATCATCGATATTGCAGAAGCAAGAGATTATTTGTGAATTAATTAAAACTACGAGTAGTCTAAAGATTCTGTTGTTGTAGCTATATTTCTGATGATAACAGTACGCGTGGATTGGGGTTATAAGCTTCTCTCCAACTGATTTTATTGCTTTTGCTTATAATGACAAATAATAATGCTATCTGATCAAAAATTAGATTTGAAGGCATCTGTCAATTTTTGATGGTATAGACTTTTACACTGTTTATTATTACCATTATTATTGTTTTGTATACCATTTTGCACAACAATTTGTCTAACATTTTTCATTCTCTTCTTATCATATATTGACTGCAGAAACTTGTAACATGCAGGACATACTTCTTCCACCAATTCAAAGTGATCCTGCATTTACAACCATTTGAATTTTACATTCAAATATCTATTATTTTACTCTAAAGAACTTATTTTTAGGACACGTCTGATGATTGGTTAGGATGTAACGATATGGGAGATACTACTAAGAGTTTGCAACTAATCAAGATTATGTTAGTAAAGTTATAAGCATACACGATAATTCAAAATGAAATTAAAATCAATGTATTCAAAGGATCCTATAGCAATTTCCCGTATTCTGGAAGGCTACCTTTGCATATTTTGCAACCAAACATAGGTATTTCAACTCCTTCCCTAATTTCATTTAAACTTCCTATAATCAACCTTCCTTCATTTTCTGCTGCAGTTAAGGCTTCCTTATCTTTTTTAGCAATCCCATAGATTATTGGTATAATTTCAACGACTTTTTTACAATTATGACAATAACCTTCAGATATTCTGCGGGGGTTGTTTTCATGATAGTCTACATGAAGTTCCTCTGCTTCCTCCTTTGTAATTTCAAATGCATCCATAAGCTTGTAATTAATTCGATAATAGATTAGATTACCCTCATCATACTTATTATCTTTAAGATAGGATTCATGAAGATTCATAAGCAAATGTTCAATATCTGCCCCATTTTTATTATACTTCGTTTATTTGATCACCAAAATTGGAAAAATCAATATGGTATATAATCTAATGCAACAATGAATTCTAAAAATGTCAAGGTGATGCAATAGGTGGTATCTTGTCCATGTGTGCAATTACAATATCTGAGAACAACCAGATTACTATTGTAAGCACGTAATTATTGTATATTTTTTGCCATTTTTTAAAAAGTAAACTTATTACTATAATTTAGATTTGATGTCTGAAAATATGCAAATTTCTTTTACAAATGAGTTTTAGATAGATATTACTAACGTTTTGATTTGTTCTTTTGCTTAACACTTGCCTTTAGCGCTTCGAGTAGGTTTTTGCTAACGTCATCTTCCTTTGCATTGCCAGATTCTGTTACGTTGAAGGTTTGCTTTCCAGCTATCTTTGCATTTATTAGCTGTTCTAACTGCTTGGTATACTCATCAGAATATTGACTGATATCGAATTCTTTGCTTGAGAGATTTTCCACTAATGTTTTCCCAAGTGATAATTCTTTATTGTCAATTGAAGGTTGTTGCGAAGAAACAGAGCCATCCATGCCTTCAACTTCGTCTACTGGCTTTATCTCGTCTATATACCGTAGTTGATGCATCACTATCCCTCTTTGATATGCACGTAATGCAACAAGATGTTCTCTGTCTTTTAATACAACTTTGCCAATTGCGATTTTGTTCGTTTCGTTTATTACTCTAGCAAATAATGTATATGCCTTGTCAATAGCGCCAGTTTTTTTATTCTTCTCTGGTGCTACATAGTAACTTTTCTCTATTAACAAAGGGTCAAAATCCTTTGAATCGATAAACTCTTTAACATCAATACTTTGGGTTGTTTTCAATTTTATCTTATCCAAGTCTTCTTTTTCAATTATGGCATAGTTATCTTTTGAAATCTGATAGCCCTTCTTGAGTTCTGAATATGGAACTTCTCTTTCTTCTACAGGACACCACTTTTTGTATTTGATCCTGTGACCCTTGTCGTCCAATTGATTAAATGAAAAATCGCTGTTATTATCAGATGTTGTATAGAGCTTTACAGGAATATTGACAAGTCCAAAAGATATGCTACCTTTCCACATACTACGAGCAGCCATATTCTTTAATCTAATTAGAACTAGAATTTTATTTTATTTTAGCACGTTGAAACAAATTAACAAAAGATTATAACTATAATAATATCTAGGCATGCAAAGTATTATTATTTACTTCTATAGTTATTCATGCTGTTAACAACTAGCTACCAAAGCAGCTACAATGACTATTGGATATGATGCAATTACCAAAACAGACAAGCAAGCATCAATAAATATGGTTACTACAAGTGTAAGTGCTTCAGTTACGAATCTTAACTCTATAGACACCTGCCATGTAATGGATAACATTCTTTTGTTTGTGTTACTGTTACGCATGTTTAGCTTTTTTCTGCTGCTTTCTGTCTTTAAGATAATCGATAAATAATGAACTAAACGCACCTACTGCGCCACCAGCGAGAATCACTATGGGGGTTCCATACGTATTCCAAAATGCCATGAACGTTTCATTGACACTTAATGGTGGTATTACGCTTATTGTTAAATTAGCCTTGCCAGTTATATAGCCTATTGTTGGATATTTTTTGGCTACTTGAAACTCTGGATCTCCAGGTCCAGTTACTGTATCATTGAACATAGGTAATTTTGATGATGTTGTTTGTATTAATAATGAAGCCACAAACGGTACCGTGTATACGCCTACTGGTGTTTGCGGAGAGATTTTTATCTTAAATAGTGGAGGTTGAATTTTCTCGGTATATACACTCAAGCCGTTAGCACTGTAATAAGTACCATTATCGAACTTTAAACTAGTAACATTATTAGAAAGGGGCGTTTCTACCTCAGTTGGAATTAGGCTCTCTTCTCCTTGTCTTATGACTACATCCTTTGGACGTGTTATAGTAGATATAGTAGCAGGAGGAATACCTACCCAACTTGTGAAATCCCTATCCTCATTTGATTTGAAGGATTCTGCTGTGTAAAATGACAAGCCATAACTGCTAGGAGAATGTATAGAAGTTAGATCTAATCGCAGTTTAACATATCCTGGCCCTACTGTAGGACCACCAAAAGATTCAGTATAGTTTGTTTTAGAGTATACTAGCGAGCGAGTACCCGTAGATGATAATTGGTATAGATATTGACTCCATTTTCCATTATTTTCTTCAATATAAAAATTGTAATTAGCTCCATTATATCCTGAATTTTCAGGAAGTGATACAATAGCAATAAGCATACCATACCTGATATGTTTAAGAGGTTGATTATATATAGAAGCATTTTCTGAATTTGATGCTAACCAGAATGTGGCATCTAGAGTCTTCCCATCACTAGTATAATCTACTGCCAGTATGTTTGCATAATCAGACTTTAGATGACTACTATCATTACCATAAGTTTGAACCCAATCACTTTTCTGATTGCTCATTGGCGCATCAGTTATCAAAACTTGATCAAACGCAGGCGATTCAGCAAAAGTTTTATGAAAAAGAGAACAGGAGATAAATAGTAATGATGATGATGATGATAATAATATAAAAATAATAACAAACGAAGCACACGCTAAAGATGAGTATTTTTGTAGCTGTAAATCCGTATTATATGGCCCCTTATATATTCAATATCATATCAGATGTAGATAAGGTTTTGTCATGCTATTGGTAGTAGTTAAGTGTCTAAGTTTTAATTAGGGTAATGTTAGTTGAGTCACCATGCAAGGAGTACAAAAAATAAAATGTTCCAACTGTGGTACAATGTTTATGTCTGAAACTCCCACTAACACATGTCCTTCATGTTCGGAATTAGGTCATGGTCAAGGAGGTCATGAGGGAGCTGGTGGTTGCGGCTGTGGTCACAGCCATTAAATATTTTTTACGTGCTATGGTTTGAACTTGGTAATAATTAGCCTATCTTTATCTATTTTAACAGTTAGATTTTCACCAGCTTTGAAAGGAAACAGGCTATCTTCTACAAAGGCCTTCTCAAGAAATATTGAATGTCTGTAAGTTTTTACCCCTGTTTTTGCCGATTTAGATTCAACCTTATACAATTTTGTTTTGGTCTGTGAGGCCATGTTGGATAGCGATAAACATCATTAAGGTATGGATACATATAAGTATGTACATAAGGTATTTTTATAACTATACATTAGTATAATATTCTTATATACTTTATAGCATATACATATGTATGAACATAAGATTATCTGATCCTAAAAATATCAGCAGAATTAAGAGATCTAATATTATATCATATCTTCATCAATGCAAACAATGTGGCTTGCTCTTTGAACGGGTAGGAAAGGCTGCTGCTTCTACCATAGGGGAATTTTCGTGGGATAACAAGTTCATGGTCGATAAATGCAATACCTGCAAAAATTTCGGACTATATACAGTATACAGTCCTTAGATATACTAAAGGGGCGATAGTACAACAATTGACTACGACTGATACGACGATAAATTATAATACGATTGCAAAGTTGATTTCAGATTGCTATGAAGAAGAAGACACGAATAAAAGGGTTCAAATTTTATATAAAATAAATTCAATACTCCCTGAGATGCACCGTATTAAAATACCATCGTTAATTGCCAATGATTACATAGATATAGCATTGTATAAAATAGAAGAAAACATACATAGCATTACTGCGTCTGCATCATCATCATCATAAATTTCAACTATACTTCAACATTTTCAGCTTCTGTGCAGGAGCTTAACATCAGTATTTCAGTCGATCGCAGTTTAACATCATTAACTTGGCAAACTGAATGAAAATGTCGCTTCTTTGCCACCATGATCTTCTGCAATAGTTTTGAAATATAACTGAGACTCAGTCTAAAGAACAATCAATACTTTTTAATTATAACTACAGTTCTATAGTGACAGGCATGAATCTTTATAATGGTGTATGCCAAATAAAATAGCGGCTTTGTTATTGCTATTGTACCGTACTCTTACTACCGATTATATCTATAACTTTGGCATCCTTTCCAAACTGAATTGATAAAGTTCTTGCTGTTTTATTATTGTCTGTTTCTCTAAATGTTGCATCTTTACCATCTACATGTACTCTAAATGGTGCATCTGTATTACCTTCCTTTTTATTATCAACTACATCTCTTGGTATTTGAATTGTTAAATTTCCATTATCGCCAGCAGATGGCGATGAAATATTCACACTAAATGTTGCCCTACTTTTGTCTAATACTACACCTAATACCTTGCCTGTATTTAATAGATAGTTTATAGCGATAGATTTACCATTCGGAAGGGATAGGTTGGTTGTATTTCCAAATCCAGTGTTAGAGCTTTGAGCATATACTGCTTTATGCACAGACATTGTAGATATAAAGGATGATGTAAGCAAGATGAATACTAGCATAGATATTGTCAAGACACATGGAGATATTTTCCTTGCAAAATGCATTTTTGTTGTATTAATTCATAGATTACATGGTTTTTTAATGTTAACAATTTAACTCGAGATTTCTTTATGCTTGGAAATTCATACCTATCATTGCTAAATAATATCGTATGAATTTACAAACATGAGCGTAGAAAGCTCGTAGAGATGTTTTCAGGAAAGTGGAGCTGATCGGTCCGTTGGCAATTCTGTAATGACTGCGATAATTGGATTTATAGTACAGAAAAATGATGTTCATGCATAGATTAGGATATTAAAGATTAAAACTGAAAATTGAAAAACTTTTAAAGAATTCTCTTGGACTATGGTAAGTAATAATCCATGTCTTATCCAAAAGACGTTTTCTCTAGGATGTTTGGTGGAATAAGTAAATCTGATAAGGGTTTGCTTTACCCAAAGGTCGAAGAGAAAGAGGATATAAGCCTACAGGATATAGATGATGCGTTCCAGTCCAATATCTTTAACATTATGCTGAGTAGGAGATCCCAAAGAAAATTTGAAAACAAGGAAGTTGAAGATTCAAAAGTCGAGATGATATTAGCCGCTGCTGATACTGCTCCAACAGCAGGTGGCTTTCAAGGATTTGAGGTATATCATGTTAAGAATCCAGAGATCAAATTAAAACTTGTTGATGCTGCTAATAAGCAGCCATACGTTAATGCTCCTGTTGTACTCGTTTTTTGCATGAATCCTGCAAGAGTAAAAATGAACTTTCCAACAGATATTCTTAAAAAATTTTCTTTACAAGATGCTACCCTTGCTGCAGCGTATTCTCAACTTGCTGCACACGCTTTGGGTTTAAGTTCAGTATGGATAGGAATGATAGACGAAGAAAAAATTATGTCAATATTAGGCACAAAATATACACCTTCATCGATTCTATGTCTAGGATATCCACAGAAAATACTTCAACCTAAGCCGAAAAGAAGTCTGCTCGGTTTAATTCATGAGATTTGAATGTTATGAATTTAACATGACAAACCCATATAATAGAGATGAAATCAAATCTGATAAAGATTTTCAAATAGTTTTATTAAGACGACAAATTTTTTATGACCAATAACAAGGTATCTCCAACCCTAATCGAAGATTCCTTTTATTAGTGTATATAGATACCATTCGAAGTCTATCTGTCTATCTGTCTATTTATCTGTCCATCTTAATACTTTATATGTTGCAACTTCGAATCTACTGTGTTTTGAATACAATCAATTGATACACTCAAACTCAAATCGCATAATAACGGAATTCTTGCTTAATTATGATGTAAGGAACATTTAATAGTCCTGCACCGAATTTTTGTCGTTTGAGTACATGCCAAAATTCAAATCAACTCAAGATATTTTAAGAATTATAGGTAATAAGGACCAAATACGTAATTTCGGCGTTATTGCCCACGTCGATCATGGCAAGACTACCATGAGTGATAGTCTTTTAGCTGCGTCTGGAATTATCTCACCCTCAGTTGCAGGTCAAGCTCTAGCACTTGATTCAATGAAGCTTGAGCAAAACAGACAAATGACTATTCGTGGGGCTAATGTTACGCTCTTTTATGAAAATGAAGGTAAGGAATACGTAATTAATATGATTGATACACCTGGTCATATTGACTTTACAGGTAGAGTCACTCGCGCTCTTAGAGCAATTGACGGTGTAGTAGTTGTTTCTGATTCTGTCGAAGGAATCATGACTCAGACTGAGACGGTAACAAGACAAGCTTTAGAAGAGCGGGTTAGACCCGTTCTATATATTAATAAAATTGACAGGTTAGTAAAAGAGCTGAGATTAGATCCGCAAGCTATGCAAAAGTGGCTTTCGAACATAATTGCAGAATTCAATCGACTTATCGACATTTATGCTGAACCAGAACTCAAAGAAAAATGGAAAGTTAGCATACAGGGAAACAGTGTTGCGTTCGGCTCTGCAAAAGATAGATGGGGTTTTAACTTCAAAGTTGCTCAGAAACGAGGTGTCAGTTTCAAGGATGTTTATGACGCTTATACTTCTGATGATCCTAAGCATATAGAATCACTTGCAGAGAAAGCTCCGTTACATGAAGCAGTATTAGGCATGGTTGTACAACACCATCCTCCACCGCATGTCGCCCAAAAATACAGGATTCCCAAGATCTGGCCTGGTGATTTAGAATCTGATATTGGAAGATCACTTTTGGCGTGCGATGAGAATGGCCCTGGAGTGATGATGGTTACTACAATCAATGTTGATCCTCAGGCAGGCAGAGTTGCAACTGGTAGGCTTTTCTCTGGAACTATTAAAGATGGTGATGAAGTTTACTTAATTGATGCAAAGAGACCAGGAAAGGTTCAATCAGTAAATATTTACATGGGCAATACAAGGGAAGTGGTAAGTATGTTACCTACAGGTAACATTCCTGCACTGCTTGGACTAGACTATGCTGTTGCAGGCGAAACAATTTCAACTGTAAAAAGTATTCTACCTTTTGAATCAATCAAATATGTTTCAGAACCAGTAGTTACAATTGCAGTAGAACCAAAGCATCCTAAAGATTTGCCTAAACTTGTAGAGGCATTACGTAGAATTACGGTAGAAGATCCTAATCTAATCGTTAAGATCAACGAGGAAACAGGCGAAACACTTATGGCAGGAATGGGCGTACTTCATCTCGAAATTGCCTCATCGCTACTACAGGAAGCAGGTCTTAATATCGTTACCAGTCAGCCTCTAATCAATTACAGAGAAACTATTCGTACTAAAGCTGGTCCAATCATGAGTAAATCACCTAATAAGCATAACAAAATCTTCATGCGAGTAGAACCTCTTACAGACGATATAATTGACATTATAAAAACTGGTCATATTAGAGAAGACATGGACAAGAAGGAAATGGCAAAGATTCTCAGAGGAAAAGGCTGGAATGCAGATGAAGCAAAAAGTGTTGCTGCAATAGACGTTGGAGGTAATGTACTAATTGATGAGACAAAAGGAGTTCAATTCATACAAGAATCACTAGACTCCATTAGATCAGGTTTTGATGATGTAGTACATTCCGGTCCGATTGCTCATGAATCTGTAAGAGGTGTCAAGTTTATTTTACATCACTTTGTTCCACACGAAGATCCAGCGCACAGAGGTCTAGCACAGCTAATGCCTGCAACAAGGAGATCTATGCTAGGTTCTATGCTGATCGCAGATGCAGTTTTACTTGAGCCTATATTAGGTATAGAAATTAAATGTCCACAGGAACAAATAGGTACTGTAGCTGGGATATTGTCTGGCAAAAGGGGCAAATTACTGAATGTAGAACAGAAAGGCTTGATCTCAATTATACAAGGTGAATTGCCAGCTTCAGAGACATTTGATCTTTCAGAAATTATGCGTGGAGGAACAGCAGGTAAGGCTATGTGGAACACCTATTTTAAGACATGGCAGGCTGTCCCCCAGTCAATATTCAGAAATCTTGTTGCTGAAATAAGAAAGCGAAAGGGTCTAAATCCTGAACCACCACATTATGATGAGTTCATAGATAAAGAATAAAAAACAAAATTTTTACTTTTTAATTTGTTCCACATTTGTAAGAGAATTTTTATATCATTTTGATAGTTTTTAGTTATGCTATAGAATCAAGAGTAAAAGCATTATAAACAGTTAGTCCTTCTAACATATATGAAACTCGACCTGCCAAGATACACTGAAAGGTTTGGAGCTATAAGCCTACATGGAGTACAGCGAGTATATGAATTGGATTCAGGCTTTAATGATGGTAGGATAACGTCTGAAACCATTAGAAGTGTTGGAAATGAGGAGATCTCCGAAATTGAAAGAAAAATAGCTATTGTCATACCTATTAAAGGGGAGCGTCTAAAGTTGCTTGAAGGTGTGTTGAGTGGAATACCCCATGACTGCTTAACAATTATTGTGTCTAATAGTCCAAGACAACCTGTTGACAGATATAAGTTGGAAAAAGATGCACTTGAACAATTTAATAGATTTGTAGGAAAAAATGCTCTAATATTACATCAAAAGGATCCTGGGCTATCTGATGCACTAAAAGAGGTTGGCTACACTAGTATATTTGGCCCTGATGGTGCAGTTAGAAATGGCAAGGCAGAAGGAATGATGATTGGAATGCTACTTGCCAAAATGGCAGGAAAGGAATATGTGGGATTTATCGATGCAGATAATTACGTACCTGGTGCAGTAAATGAATATGTGAAAATATTCGCATCAGGAATTGCAATGTCTAATACACCTTTTACAATGGTTCGCATATCATGGATTTACAAACCCAAAGTATCAGAAAGTGGTGTATATTTTTCTAAGTGGGGAAGAGTATCAGAAGTAACAAATCAACACCTTAACTCATTAATATCTTATTACACTGGTTTTGAGACTGAAGTCATGCGTACAGGAAATTCAGGTGAGCACTGCATGTCGATGAAACTAGCAGAGCTTCTGACTTACTCACCAGGTTTTTCTGTAGAGACTTATGAAATTGTAGGTATATTAGAGGAATTTGGAGGAATTGTGCCCACTGAAAATCAGGAAGCAATGGATAAAGGGGTAGAGGTCATGCAGGTCGAAACACGCAATCCACATTTTCACGAAGAAAAAGGGGATATCCATTTGAAGGAAATGTTTAATGGATCTCTAGGTTGCATCTATCATAGCAAGATTTGCCCTCCGAAGCTAAGAGAAAAAATACTTGAGGAACTACGCGGAAGGGATATATTAAATGAAGGACATCAACCATCTGAATTACAAAAAATCGCACCATTCAAAGATATAGACACTCATCGATTTGCAAACATACTTCATAATAGAGCACCGAGTTTCATTCATTCTGCATAGGCAAACAACTAATTTTATTTTTTAATAAGTATTTTCTATGTAATAAAATTCTTTTTTAATATATTATATTGGAGTCGGTACGAAGGCCTAAAAGCAGAGAAATTAGACAATACATATTCTATA
The DNA here is from genome assembly GCA_035252175.1 of Nitrososphaeraceae archaeon. Classification (GTDB taxonomy): domain Archaea; phylum Thermoproteota; class Nitrososphaeria; order Nitrososphaerales; family Nitrososphaeraceae; genus JAFAQB01. The sequence goes on along the minus strand of DATFDI010000052.1, from coordinate 34,285 downwards.
TTGTATGTCTAATAGTACGATAATTTAAGTGATGATCACCTGGAGTTAATTTGCGACAATGGTATCAATATTGATATTCTCGATTTATTGTAAAAGCTCCTTACATAACACTTTTAAAGTATTATGAACTATATAGTGTATCTGTGGTTGAGCAAGTATACTATCGTTCGCGATGAGAACTATGCTCTTCATGGAATTTGGGTTATAATAAAATGTGTGGAATAGTAGGTATTTTAAGCAAAAAGAATGAGAATGTTGCACCGCTCATTGGGCCTATGCTCTCTTGCATTGCAAGCCGGGGCCCTGACGGGGCAGGAATAGCGGCTGACAATTTTGTTGTACAGTCAGACTCACCTAACAATGTGGAATACCATAAGCTTTATGGAAGCAGTGCGTTGGGCCATCTAAGGCTTGCAATAGTAGGCGGTACTTGCGGGCAGCAGCCTTTTCATAGCTGCGATAACAGATTAACTGTTGAACATAACGGCGAGATTTACAACTATAAGCAAATTCGAAGGAAATTATTAAAACGCCATAAATTTGATACTCTAACCGATAGTGAAGTTATAGTTCACTTATTAGAAGATCATTTCACTAAAAGTAATGATTTAGTTTCTGCAATTAGAAAAACAGTTGCTGAACTTGATGGTGTATATGCCATTGTTATCAAGGACGAAGTAACAGGAACCATAGCTCTAGTTAGAGATAAAATTGGTGTAAGGCAGATTTATTATGGCGAAAATAATAGCTTTGTAGCCTTTGCATCCGAGCGAAAGGCATTATGGAAAGTAGGAATAAAAGAGCCTACACAATGTGTATTGCCTGGACATGCAATACTCATCAAATCAAATTGCCTTTTGCAAGAATTCGAGGTAGCACAAGCTCCTGTACAATCAACTAAAATAATTTATAAAACAATGGCTTCAGCCGTTAGCGCGTACCAAAAGGCATTACTTATGTCCATGAAAAAACGTACGCAGGACTTCAAGAGAGTTGGAATAATTTTCTCTGGTGGTATTGACAGTGTAATCGTTGCATGGCTTGCAAAGAAGATGGTACCTGAAGTTATTTGCTATACTGCTGGTATTGAAGGTTCTACAGACATCGCATTTGCACGTAGTATAGCAAAGAAACTCAAACTAAAGCTAAGAGTTAATGAACTTACTAGAAGTGAGGTAGAGCAAATGATTCCTGAGATTATCAATGTTATCGAGAATACAAATGCCGGCCAAGTGGAAGTTGCAGTTCCAGTATATGCTGCAATAAAGCTTGCACATGAAGATGGAATGAAAGTAATGTTCACGGGACAGGGTGCTGATGAACTTTTTGGAGGATATTCATGGTATACAAGAGTAGTTGAAAAAGAAGGATATCAAAAATTACGGGAACATATGACTGAAGATTTGCTTTTGCTTTACAAAGAGACTCTTGAAAGAGAGGATAAAATTGCAATGGCACACAGTATAGAGATGCGAGAACCCTTTCTTGATATGGAAATTATTAGAGTTTCCATGCATATGGATCCGAAATTAAACGTAAAATCAGGAGATGACATGTTTGGAAAACATGTGCATAGAAGGGTTGCCCAAAAGTTGGGTATTCCAAAGAATATAGCCTACCGTATCAAGGAAGCGGCACAGCATGGTTCAGGTATGCATTCAGTATTTGATACAATAGCAAGGAATCATGGATTTGATGAATATACTATTCCTATGGGATATTTAGATAACCTTAGATTGCGTGAAAGAATTGGGAGCTCACAGAGATATGGACACCTATTTGAAAACGAAAGGATGTGGATTGCAGAACCACATGTACAGATGTATCTAGATAGCATTTCAAAGACATTGCCTATTTTCGAACAAAATGTGCTTGCGAAGTCACATAAAAAAGGAGAAAGAATACATTAATCATTAATCTTATCTTTTAAATCAACTATTTGTCTGCTCAGCGTATATCCATAGCGCTGTAATAGAAATGGACGACAAACCTTAATTCTTAGAAATGTATAGTCACTTATCATGACTAATGCTTTTCCAGAAGAAGATGGAGAGTATATACTTGTGAAAATAAGTTATGTGGGTTTTGCTGATCAGCTAGGATTAGAAGGCATAGTCATATTAAAGACGTTTGATGGAAAAGAATTTCCAATGCGTGCATTTTCTGGTGAAGTTGCCAGACATATTTCACGATTCAAAGAAGGTGACAAAAATACCATACCGACCATCTATAATTTAGTTGAAGAAATAGCAGTTATGCAAGATTTATTACTCATGGAAGTTAGAGTGTATCAAAGCGGTTCTGTTTTACGTGCTAATTTGTATTTTAAGGGTAGGAAAGAGCCATTGATATTAAGAAATTATCGCGCATCAGATTCAATTGCGCTAGCGGCCTATTATGACGTACCAATCAAAGTAAGGAAGAGTTTATTTGAAGAAACAATCGAACAATAATAATAATAATATATCATGGCAGCAAATTAAGTTACTATTTCCGTAAGTCTCTTTTGTGCTATTGCATTTTTAACTTCAATTGCAATTCTTCTGCCAACGCCCATGGTATGACCGTAGTAATATTTTGTATACGGACTAGTAGTTGCCATGATTGGATTACCTGGAACTCTAAGCGATACATCATATACTACTAAATCCAAGTCCGGTGTAACAATACTCTGTAATGAAATCGGGCCTATGATTCCAGGAGGGTATTCTCTTTTTACTGCCATAGTGAATTTATCACCTATTTCAAACACTTTCTCAAGCAGCGATTCGCGTATGCTTGCTGGCATATGCCCTACTTCAATATTCTGCAGATCAATATTATCACTAATTTCAAGCTGCTCTCTAGCAGGTAATGATGTAGTGAAATCGTGTAGGTTAGTTTGCAATCTTCTTTCAATTCCTAAAAATTCTGTTTCACTAGTTAACGGAGAATGAAAAAAGTTAAAATTAAAGTAAGTTCCAATTATATATTCCTCGATAACTGCAGAATTGAGATCTTCTTCATTAATGAGTCCATCTTCAACCCTTAATTTTGCTTTCCTTTTATAATCTTCATACGAGGATACAATGAAAAATGCCCTTTCCAATTTTCGTTTTGCTTCTTGAACCTTGACTAGTGCTGGTCCGTCAATATCAGATGGATTTTTGTAGATCCTTGGATATTTGACCTTTGCTTTCTCAAGTAAATAATACTGGTTTCTACTTGTAGTGCGCTCTTCTGCTCGCAATAACCGCCTATTTCCAAATATGGGAATTTCAAAGTTATTTTCAATATTATCATAACCCAGATAAGCAGTAAGAGCGCGGTGGGTAATCATTATCGTATTTAAGTGATGCAATTTATCTTGATTTTCTCTATCTACAATATCTGAGAACTTATCAAGCAAAATGATTTCATCTGCAAGCCGTTTAAATCGCTTATAAGGAAGTTCTCTTCCCCTTTGACATATACAAACAGTATTCATATTTTCATCTTTGGCGCCATCCATAATTTCTAAGGCAGAATGGCTCCCCAAAGTACCTATTGTAATTTTCTTTAGGTCATATTGATTTTTGACAATATTTGAAACATGATATCTAGAGATCATTATTACTTCTTGTCAGACTAGATCTTAATAATATATAGAGGAGTTATACAACACAAGGAATATTCAAGGAAAAAAATTTCGCATTGTTAAGCTTGACCTTTGCTTCTGTTAATTTCTGTTTCAATAGAAGACCTAAGATCTTCGTCGTTCTTACTGGAATAATCAATTCCTAATGTATCAGCTATCGATTCAAGCTTTTCTCTGTCGATATTTGTAGTATTATTTTGCTTAAGTTGTCGAATCTCTCTTCGTGCTTCAATTCTAGCTTTTTCGAATTCTGTAGATGCCTTACCAAATGATCTGGCTAGTTCAGGGATTTTTTTTACACCAAAAAAGAGTGCTGCAATTACTACCACGATAATTATTATTTCGGCTCCATTAACAATTCCCATTATGAAGCTAGTTAGTCCTAGCATTTGTACATATATTTAGGTAGGATTAATAATTTAAGTGTTGATTTTATATTTTAATAGAAGAATTTGCAAGTCCTAGGATACTAGCATCCTTTTTCTCATCTTGTCTCTTCTTTCAATTGCCATCATCCCTAAAAGATATAGTGTAATCATTGGCCCTGCAACAAACCACATAGTAATGCCACTACCGTCCGGGGTTATTATAGCACCAAAGATTACCAGAACCAAAGCAGCATATCTAAAGTTTTTTCTCCAAAATCTAGTATCGATTATATCAGTCAACGCAATTGCATACATGATGATAGGAAGCTCAAAAGCAATTCCAAATCCCAGAAAAAATTGTAGTACAAATGATATAAAGTCATTTATGTTGAGGAATGTTGCAACACCAATGGCTTGACCATACTTATATAGAAAATTAAGGGTAAACGGAATTACTACTATATATGAAAATACTATGCCAGCGATACATAGAGAAACAACGGGTAGAAATACATTAATTATTCCAATTTTTTTTGTCTGATTGCCAATAGCAGGAGAAATGAAGCCAAATATTTCCTTAATAATTATCGGTATTGAGCAGATGATACCAATCAATAACGAGACATAAACCTGAGCAAAAAATGCCTGTCCAGGTGCAGTTTGGATTAGTTTTACTTCTTGCGGAAGTAAAGTCTTTTCCATAAAAGAAGTAACTTGGATGGCAACATTATTGAATGGATCCGGATATGGATAAAACAATTGTATACCATTATTATTATTAATATCAACAATAGGATAATAGATTGTAAACACTTTTATGCCAAAACTCATAGAAAAAATAGTAATAATCATAACTGAGATTATGATATGAAGCATTCTCGAGCGTAACTCGTCAATATGTTCACGGATAGACATCATTCCTGTTGACACGATGCGTCAGTAGTACAATTAACTTATCTTGTTGATAAATATAATTGTGTATATTCTATTCTATAGATTATCGTTTAAATTAGTGCTTATATTTATATATACACATATTCTTTTGTTAGATTAATCGTGATACAACTAAATGACAGTCCACCTACATATGTAAAGGGCTGATAACGAGGCTTGACGATATATCTTGCCTGGATTTCATATTCTTTTTTCTATTACTAGACTTATGAAGACGAGTATAGCTCGATTACATGGATATTGATAATAACAAGAAGGCTTATAGCTTGTACTGTGAAAGCTGTTGTAATTCATCATACTTTGAACTCTCCTGGTGGTGAGTCAACGGTTGCAATAGAGACAATAGAATCGTTATATGAACTTGGATATGACATCGAGTTAATTACCGTTCAAAAGCCAAATCTGGAATATTTGGCTAAAATATACGGAAAAACAATACACATTACAAAGACAAGGTTCCTAATCCCATTTAAAATGAATTATTTCAGCTTATATCAGAGAATGTTAATGGCCACACCGCGTTTAGGTCTTCAAGAGTCAGATATTATCATAAATACACATGGCAGTATTATGCCTTATATGATTCCAAATAATGTACCATGTATAACATATCTTCATTTTCCAATAAGTGCTCTCAATACTTCTAATTCTGATCATAGTAGTAAAAAGTATCAAAAATCACTTCTTTGGAATGTTTATTTCAAACCGTATGCGGCTATAGCGAGTAGACTTACGGAAAGGGCATTATTCAGATCAAATATAATACTGGCTAATTCGAAATTCACTAAGAATGTATTGAAAGAAACATATCCCCAACTGAACTCTCACGTTTTATATCCGCCTGTAGATATTGAGCGATTTTCGTCTGCCTATAGATCAAATTCCAGAAAACGTCAGGTTTTGGTGATCTCTCGCTTCTCTGCTGAAAAGCAAATTGAGAAGGCTATAATTATAGCTCAACTGGTTCAAGATGTAAAGTTCAAATTAATCGGATTGCTAACACCTACAAATAGACCTTATTTTAATTTACTTCAGAAAAAGATTAAGAATTACAAATTAGAAAATAGAGTAAGTCTGATTCCAAATGCAACCAATGAAGAGATGATCAATGCAATGTCTGAAAGTATGCTTTATCTACATACTATGTATGGCGAGCACTTTGGAATCTCTATTGTTGAGGCAATGGCTGCAGGTCTTGTTCCTATTGTTCCTTCTTATGGTGGATGCAGTGAGATAATCCCATCAGCAAATCAATATAGCACAGTAGAAGAGGCTGCTAAATGCATATCTAAGAATATTGATGAATATGACGAGGAAAAGATGACGATGATTTATGATATTGCCAGACAATTTTCGTCGTCATTATTTAGAAAAAACCTACAACAGTATATAAAAAAAGCACGTGATATACAATTAATGGCGGCATAAATATAATAACGATCCATATATGATCTCACAATATTAAATTGAAAATTCTAGTAATTTCTGGTGAATATCCTCCTATGAAAGGGGGCGTTGGGAGATATAGTTATCATCTGGTAAACGCGCTCAAGAAAAATAACAATAAGAATATCGATGTTTATGTAGTAACCAATAGTCATAAAGAAAAAGCAAATGCAGATATATCCTCCACTATGGTAGATGGTAAAAACACCACTATCGTTAGTGACAATATTGACAATAGTGGTGATAACAATAATGGCATTTTTCATGGTATTACCAAGAAAGGAGATATGAAAAATTCCGACCGCCTATTAGCTTTGGTACAGCAACTAAAGCCAGATATCGTTAACATACAATATGAAAGGGGATTATATGAAATTGACACAACCATAGGTCACATGTTTAGGAGAATATTACATGGATCAACTCTTGATAAGTTTTACAAGGAATGTCCAGTTCCGACAGTATCTACCCTGCACACACTATTTCCATATCGCGAATATAAAGAATACATAAAAGAAAGAGCTATGAGAAAAGAAGGAAGATTTGGTTTTCTTCCATTGCCGCTTCGAGCTGCAATAAGAAAATGGGTTATGAATCAGCGATATGGCCTATTACAAGAAGTAGTTAAGTTGTCGTCTGACATAATAAGTCCTGCTAATACTATTCATAAAATTGTCAAACGGGGGACTGTTATATATCATGGCGCTGAGCCAGTACAATCGCTATCTGCTACAAATAAACAACAATTCAGAAAAGATTTTGGGCTGCCTAGTGACAAAAGACTCCTGTTAGCGTTTGGATACGTAGGTTCCTATAAGGGATTTGACATATTGGATAATTTAAGTCTGCCAAAGGATTGGTCTCTTGTAGTTAAGCAAAACAAACATGAGCGAGGATTAGAGCAACCGTTACGGATCAACAATGCAATAAATTTAAGCCTTGGTCATATTGACGATATAACACTTTCAAAGCTCTTTTTTGCATGTGATGCCATCATATTTCCATACAGAATTGTTTCAGTGTCGGGAGTATTATTTGATGCACTTGCACATGGTCTTCCATTTGTAGCAAGTAATTTAGAATTCTTCAGAGAATTTGAAGAAATGCAGCTTGGTCTAACCTGCAATAGAAATGCGAAATCGTTTTCAGATTCGATAGCAAATCTAGCAGGTGACTATAACAGATACAAAGAAAATGTACTGCGATTCAATCCAAAATTGCGATGGAGCAATATTGCAAACGACCATATTGAATTTTATTTAAAGCTATTGAAATCTTCCTGTTGATACTATCAAACTCCACGAAAAAATATGAAACTTTGGTAAATTGCTATTTTCATGCATGTTATTACTCAACTACCCCATACATTGTACTTTGTATTTTGAAGAAACGTTAAGAATTATAAGATAATATGTCACAACAACAAGAGTTAGTGAAACTATTTACTGATTTGGATATCATAAAACCCGATCACAGTCATTTCGTTTCTAAACGATCATATTAATTACCCATTAAGAAGTATTTAGGAGATAAATGAAGGAAACAGTTCTCTGGTTACTAAGGGGATCAGAAGCAGTAACAATACCCGATAAATGCATACTGTTTATTGCAAAGATTATTTATTTAAGTTTAAGAATTACTCTCGGAATAACTTTAGGAAAGGAAAGGAGGGCTCAGCTGTATAACAAACGTGATCTTGATTATGGAATGTTCTGGTATCAATGTTACAATATTCTGAAACGTAATAATAAAAAAACATTTTTAAGATTCAAAATTCCAAAACATAATTTGGAATTTTATTTTCATAATAATAAAGATGATTTTAAGGGTATAACAATGCGCGAAAATAACATAATAGACCTTTTTCGCCCAAGACAAGGGGATACAGTGGTAGATGTTGGAGCACATATAGGCAAATACTCCATAATAGCTTCAAAATACGTTGGTCAAAGTGGAAAAGTCATAGCTATTGAAGCTCATCCGGGAAATCTTGAAGTGTTAAATCGTAATATCAAACTGAATGGATTAACTAACGTTATCGCGTTAAACTATGCTGTATATTCAAAAGAAACAAAGATTAAACTTTATTTACCTGGCGAAGAGTCACATTATACTATATATAATACTGTAATGAGTAGTAGGCAAAACGCTAGAGAAGATAAATTCGTAGAAGTAAATGCCAACACATTAGATAATCTACTCGAACAAAACGGAATTGGCCATGAAGTTAATTGGATGAAAATAGATGTGGAAGGAGCTGAACTTGAAGTACTCAAGGGAGCCTCTAAGATACTATCAAAAAGCAAGAATATTGCAATTCTTTTAGAAGTTCACAATATAGAAAACGGCAAAAATCTGTACGAACCAATCATGGATCTATTGGAGAAACATAATTTCAAAGTAGAATTTGAACATACATACGACAGTGGAGAAAAACATGTTATTTTACATAAACAAACATAAGCACTTAAATTAACATTATAATCATTATATTACTCTTGTTATTATAATAGCCGGCCGATTGTGCTAGTGTGATATGATCAATCAGCGCTTTTAATGATCAAATATATATTGAATACAACAATAATCTCATCTGATTGCTACGTATGGCACAAGTTTATCGAAATGCCCATGTGGAATGAAATGAGTATTGTTATTGTCTTGTCTTATTCCGAATACCCTATTGATGTATGTAAATAACCACTTTATTAGTAGTATAGGAATTAGCATCGATAGTTAAGACTTTATCTGCACCATACAAGTATTTCTTAATTGATTTGTCTACCATATTGTGGCTTAGTCTACTTATCAGAACTGGATCAGACACCAGAAGAACTTTTTTAGTTTTAACTGAGACCGGACTATCATAATAGTCAATACTATCATAATGCAGATTAAATACGTAGAAGGGTATCCAAGAATAAAATGGATTGGAGATAAGAGTAAATTTACCATTATTGTTATCTAATTTTTTATTCTCATTATCTTGCAGATATTTAACTATAAACGCAGATGCTTTAAAGTATGGGATATTTGTATCTGTCTTTTCAGATATTAGCTGTGTGGTACTTACTACCCCAAAAATTGCTATTGCCAAGATTACGATGATCTGAAGTGTTTGATGAATGTTCTTCTCATTTTCATTTTTCTTCTTGATAGTAATATTTGGTAAATCAACTATCATTTTAGCAGCAGCAATACATAATGCCGGAAATACAGGAATAAAATGCCAATAGGATACAAAGCCTATAATATAAAGGAAAACCATAAAAGGAATTATCCATAATAAGATTAACAGGTCTCTTTTAATTACCCCTGAAAATATAAAACCTGCGAAACCAATACTTATGAAGACTGGATCTATATTAAAAAAATCATATTTTATAGAAGAAAAAAATGATTGCACAGTTCTATGAGTCTGAAAAAATATTCCTTTAGACCATAGACTAAAGTGGCCAGAATACAACGAATACACTGGCCAAATTAAAGGTATTGAGAGTACCGGACTCAACCAAGATACAATTGCCTTGAACTTTATCTTATTCATGTGACTAATGGTAGTGAAGACAAGATATCCTACTAAAGGTATGAACGTAAAGGCAGGCATTTTTGTAAATATAGTCAACCCAAGAAAAATACCTGACGACATACTTAAAATTAAAATATTTCTCTTATTTTTATCGACTTTATCTGTGCTACTGCCTTCTTTTACCGATGCTTTTTTTGTATATGTTGCAAACAATATCGAAGATAAAAGGAAAGGAAGTTGTATGGACTCTAGCCATACTATTCTAGTCATCAATGTCAGTGGCATAACTGCGAAAATAACAGATGCAATAAATGCGATTTTTATATTATATTTAGTTTTGTTGTCATTATTGTTGTTCTTATTGTAATAGCATTCTGCTATCTTATATATAAGGAAAGTATCAATTATCGAAAGTGCCCCCATTATCAACTTTGGTACAAGATATAGCATCTCAATAGAATGGATATCACCTGCAATAGGATTTAATGAATGAGGATAACCTATAATCTTAAGTATTCCTCCAAGAAATACCTGCAAAAAATACGGATGGTCATATAACTGTGATTCTTGTGGTCCCAGATTAATCAGAACGTTCATAGTTCGACGTAGGTAAATGTTTTCATCATAGGATGGACCAACAGGAAATCCAAGTGGATTCCAAAAATGGGTATATGCGCATAATATCATTGGTATGACCAGAAAGAATAGATTTGAGTTTATCATATTCTTTAAGACTGAAGTCATTGTATGTGGCCCATTATAGTTTTAATGTCTCATAACAATTCTCATTAAGGAAGGTCTTTTGATACAGATATCAACAGAACGGTGCGATATATTTCTATACACATCTTTACAATCCTGATTCTTAATTTTGATTGTTCCAATACACATATTTAGAGGTTAATAATATTTGTATGGGATTTATCTTGGATATAATGAATCAGTGATCCTATTTACAGTCGTATAGAATTTGTATGTAGATTTATATTAGATTCTTAATAGGCAATTCCTGTAGATATATCAAATATCAAATATCAAATATACACATTATTCCAGGCCATTTTTGATAACTTGGATAAAGCCCTTGATAAGTGGTTCCGATGTACTGTATAATTAGAGTATGATCTCCTGTCTTTTGGTCTGGCCAATAACCACAGGCAGTATCTACAAGTAGATTAGTGAAAGTATATCTAGCTAACATTAATTCTTATTGCCAAATAATACTAAGCCGTACAAAGTATTACTAACTCTATTTGAGGTATAAAGTAACTATTAAGACAGCTACAATTACTATTGTGTTATAAGATTAAGACCCTAAACCTTGCATAAACACACCTACAAATAATCAGAAAGTAGTTTTTGCTCTTCGGGGATAGCAATAGCATTATCTGTTCGAATTAGCTAGCTTTTCTCTCCTTATACTGATGCTTTAAAATCCTTACATTTCTTCCTACAAAGCCAACACCAATAATAATAAGAATGTCAGTAGCTATAAAGGCAATTAACCTAGTTGCTGAGCCACAATGACTACATTATTGGTTGGTAAGAAAGAGAATATGCTGTCGCCATTGCCATTACTATCTATTCTAGCTCTGCGCTAAGTCTTTTGACTAAACAATTATCGTAATTGGTTTTTTCATAAAACATCCTATACTTCTCTTTTTAGTTTATAACAGACAATAATTATGCATTCTATTAATTCTAACTCCGAAGTCTCTTGACTAGAGAACTTATTAGCTACTTAGCACGTTTTAATTAGGGTAATCTTGTCTGAGTTAACATATTTTACTTTTTCACCTAGGGCTGAAGAAGATCTAGTTATATTGATTTTTCATAGCGGAATCTACTTTCAGCTATGCTCTTTTGCTTTTTCATGTTGAGGATAGCAACAAATGATAACCCGATTACTATAGCTTGAAGCGCTTTAGCGAGAATGTCAAGACGTCCAACATAGTATTCTACTCCAACAATTGGTACCCCTACTGTTCTGGATGCAACGTAAGCTACTATCAAGAATACTGATACTGCTATTGAGATAACATAAGGTGCTTTTGTTCTCTTCTCTTTTGATTTTAATACCCATACGCACAGCCCAAAGTATATAGCAGCCGCAACTATGAAGAATGATATTTCAAATTGCTTCTCTGCAACTTCGCCGCCCTTTACACCTACACTAGCTAAATCCTTATAGTCGCTATATTCACTATTAGCAACCATTATGTATGCTATTCCAGAAGCAACAAGTACTGCAGCAAGAGAGTAAACTATTATTGTAATTCTTTTATTTATATTCTTATATTTTTGCTGCTCAATTTTTTTCATTTATTATTATTCACCATTAGTATAAAACTACAAAATAAAAAGCGTGAGAGATTGCATTAAACCGAACTTAGGCCACCCTTTGCTTCTTGAGCATGGTTGATTGCTCCATTAGTATCTCCATCTTTCAGGGCCTGAAGTGATGATTCGACATGTTTTTCAGCAGTAGATAACTTAGGGTTACCTTCTAAGGCTGATTCTGCTTGTAGTAATGACTTCTTCGCACCATTACTGTCTCCACTCTTAATTGCAGAAATACCTGCATCAATATTCTTCATAACACCTGCTAAATTATTATTTGAATTTGTTTGAGCATATGAAGTACCAATATGCGAAAGACCAAGTACAAGGATTGCAGCAGCAATAATGTAGACGGCAATTGTTATAGACCTCTCTGATTTGCTTGTCGTTTTAACAATAGTTTTTTTCATACACTCAGAATATGAGATATATCGTTTTTAACGATTACATAACTTAGTTAATGAATCAATTTTCTATTATGTCACAAATAAGAGTATAAATGCCCAATATCAATACCGTAATCCACCATTTTATAGAGATATATGATTATTGATATTATTTATGTAATAACTACTATATACCATATGATACATAATAACAAATCTAATCCACATAGGATAGCGTCTGAATTAGTCGCACAATTGCAGACAAATTAAAGGCCATGCCACAGTTTGAGACAAAAGGTCGTGACGTAGGGGGAGATTATCTCACTTACTATAGTTATAGCCTTTTCCTATAATCTACAGAGTACAAAGTACAGAGTAGCATTAAGATATGGACTACATAGTATTAAATAATTGCATTACTTTTACCATAGATTTGAATTGTCTTTTTGTTCTAATGAGATTTTAAGTCATATAATCGCTTTCAATTAACATTGTTAATCAACAGTTTATATTAAAAGCTTTGCATTCACATTCAAGAATCGATTGCAACAAATTCACACTGATATTAAGCACATTTTGGTAATTGATGATGAACAGTGGGTTATTGACTTGATTAGGTTCTGTCTACGAATGTATGGCTACAATGTATGTACTTTTACTAGTCCATCAATAGCATTAGAGCATTTTAAATCAAATCCAAAAAATCATTCTATGGTCATTTCTGATATTTCAATGTCGCAAATCAATGGTTATGAATTTGTGAAGCGAATTAAGCGCATTAATTCAAAAGTAAAAGTAGCACTTATGACTTCTTTTGAAATGTCGCAGAATGAATTCTCAAACGTATTACCAGACGTAACAATAGATGCTTTTATTACAAAGCCATTTACACCTAATGCACTAAGAAATACGATAATCACGTGTGAAATGAACTACTAAATGTCATACAGGCTGTAGTAAGACTTTAAGAAATAAAACAACGTGATGATAAATGAATACTTTAAACATACATAGATGCATACAATATTTATCAACTTATAGTAAAAGAATAAAGAAATAATATACCACGATGTTTGCTAACGTTACTATTACACCAATTTTAAAATATTCAAAAAAAGTAAATGCTTTGATGCCTCTAGATTCAGCTGATTCAACAATAATTATGTTGCTTGCGGCTGCTAAAACTGTAAGGTTCCCTGCAATGGTACATGCAGCGGCTAACATCATCCATTGACTGGTATTGTCATTGCTTCCACTGCCACTGCCATGAACTCCATTTGCAAAACCATTGTTTATCATTACCATGTTGTATATAGCAACAAACGGTACATTGCTTAATAATTGGCTTAATGTTATACTAATAGCAGAAATTATGGCATTGCTTTGAACAGTATCATTTTTATCAGGAGTAGGAAAATAGGACAGAACTAAATGAACAATACCAGAGGACCATAAACCATAAGTAAATACAAACATTGCAGCAAAAAATACTAAAACAGAATAGTCTACTGTTACCAATATTTCCATGCGCTCCTTAGCCAAAGCATAAAGAGCAGTAGCTCCAAGCAATGCGATTGTACTCAAAGACAAATTTGCTTTAGTATGATATGCAAACTGTAAGAGGTCTGAAATCATGAAGCCTGCAATGGTTGTCAATAATATTATAATAGAAATCTTTGCAAGACGTGGGTTTGTAATTATTGCTCCTTGACCATTAGATAAAGTGGCTGTTTTACCAGTAAGACAATCTTTGGAGTACTCCAGCCTTTTTTTAGCATCATGATAGCTTTGTTGATGCCCATTTGTCATTGTTGGTATCATAGTATTGCTTGGGAGCAAAAATAATTCCTTTCTGTAATATGCCATCAAAATAAAGTATGTTAGAAATAAATTGACTATAGTTGGAATGCCAAGGTATCTAATGAAAGTTAGAAAAGGTAGCGGAATTCCACTTTGAATGGCAATCAAGAGGTTTTGAGGATTTCCTATTGGAGTCATAGTGCTTCCGACTGTAATTCCAAATGCTAGAGCAATAAGAAGAACTTGTGACCTAATACCCACGTGTCTTGAAATATAGATAACAAGTGGAATTCCAATTACTGCTATGGTATCATTTACTAAAAATGCTGAAAGTAATCCTAAACCAACAACAAATGCCATTAATATTAAAGAGGGGTTATGTTTGGCTTTCTCTAACATCTTTATTGATACTAGCCTAAGCACTCCAGAGTTATCAAGTGCTGAGACGATGCTTAACATCCCGAAAAGAAAACATATGACATCTAAATTAATCGATTTGAAAGCTGATTGTGTATCTATAATTTGAAAAGCAATCATAAGTGCAGCACCAATAAGCATTGAAGTCCAAATCGGAATTCCAAGTCTTCTTCTTCCAAACATAATGAGAAAATAGACTATTGCAAAAATGGCTATTGCAATAATGATACTGGGCTGACCATATTGATGTTGCACTACTAAGACTGTTCCTTCATGAAATAGGTTTTATTTCTTATATTGCATTCTATTAAACTTATTATATATTCAGTCAAGATAATAATTTATGAAACCTAACTTAGAAAAAACATACAGAATTGCTTTTTCTATTCGAGTTATAATATCAAACATATAGTTTTTCACTTCTTCATTTGTTTCTATATTACGAAGCTCTTGTATGAGTGGTATTGCTTTCCTTCCATAACTAGATAATGCCTTGACACCTTTTTTCTTCTCAGTAGAATCTCTAGACAACAAAATATTATTATATATTCTCTTCATTTGTTGTTCCTCTTCTGATGACAAGACCTAATGTTCTTGTTAGACAATACGATTATTTGATTATTAATTTTGAATAACCATGTTAAACCAGATTTTTAATATATCCAGTGTATTTTTATGATATCGCATCTTCATGTCTGGCATTGTTATTGAGGGCTTCTTCGATTCATATTCTTACTCATATCCATATTCATATTTTTACTACCGCCCACATGTATACTGTCATTTCCTTTTTCAGAAAGCATGCCACTCACATTTGTTATTATTTTATAGACTTGCTGACAAAAAAATCTGTATTTTTACAATCCACTGCACTTTATCATCAGTAAGATATCCACAATGAATACATTCAAAGTTTATTGGTTGGGTACATAATTCACATAAACTTGACATGCAATTTTTCTGAACCGCATGACCTACAAATAGTCTCAGTCACGTTCTTACAAATACTGCATTTTATGTTTGCCTATTATAGTACTTATATTGTATATCTTGGTGATGTAATGTCATTACACATCATATTTTATAATGAATCTAGAATCTTAAAAAATCATTTCTATTGCTACACTTATTGTATTAATTAAAATGAGATTCCACGTCATCGTGTGTTCTGATTTCAAATGCTATTAAGTTAACCTTGCTTATAAAATAAAAATTGTATATTTTTGTGCTTTATTTCTATTATGCTGCTTCTTTTACTACACCTATTGCGTTTCTTTTTGAACAAGGATTTATTAACTAGTTTAATTCTCAATTTTTTTGCATTCAATGCGGTTGTGGTTGGTATCTAATACAACATATTTGCTTCATAATAGCTTAAACGAATCCCTCAAGTCATAGCTTTAACTGCTAAAATGCAGGAATTTGAAAGAAAGCAGCAATCATATTCGTCATAATCTAAATTAATTAAGTCACTGAAACAAATGACTTCTATCATATTGAATAAATCCATGGCAAATAATAATATCCTGAATAAAGACGGTATAGTAAACTATTATGGGAAGATTTTATCTGCTGAAGAAGCAAATCAGTACTTTGATTTGTTAATGCAAAATATCCAATGGGAAAATGACGACCTTGTCTTCTTTGGTAAACACGTTACTACTAAAAGAAAAGTAGCATGGTATGGTGATTCTGAATACTTGTATACTTATTCTAACACAACAAAGCGAGCATTAACATGGACTAAGGAACTTTCTGAACTTAAGCAAATAGTTGAAAAACATACAGTAACAAAATTCAATTCCTGTTTGCTAAACTTGTATCATAATGGAAATGAAGGTATGGGATGGCATAGTGATGATGAAAGCCACTAGGAAAGAATAATACTATTGCTTCGTTGAGTTTTGGAGCGGAACGAAAGTTCTCATTTAGACATAAGCGAACTAAACAAATTGTATCGCTAGTACTAGAACATGGCAGTTTGCTTATAATGAAAGGTGCTACACAAAGCAATTGGTTACATAGCTTACCCAAATCTAAGAACGTCACTCAACCCAGAATAAACTTAACTTTTCGAACTATGCATACATGAACCGTGAACCATCATAGGTCGATTTCTTCTTACAGTTGAGGGATTGCAGCTTTCAATTGATAGGGGTTTCTTTTATCTATAATATGTTGATAGCTCTTCAATAGAGTCTCCAATGCGGAAAAATCTACCTAAAAGCTTGTGCATAATCTCTTGCAAATTGACTAAAGGATATAGGTTTTCTTCCCATTATCTATTCAAACATATTAGTAGTTTTTGATGCATGCCCTGTTTTGATAATGCTATAGAACTCCATTATAGCGTCAACAAGCCAATCATACATACCGCTCTCTTTCAGTCTTTTTCGTGCATCTTGCTCTGATATGTCCACGTACGATATTCTTCTACCAGCTTCTTTAGACAGGATTTCAGCAACTTGTCTATATGATATTGCTTCTTCTGCAGTAATTGTATATGACTTTCCTGTGTGCTGTTGATTGTTACTTGTAAGTGATTTTACAGCTAAAGCTGCAACGTCTCTAGCATCTATAAAACTTATTTTTGCATCTTCCCCAGGAATATAAAATGCATCTTGGGTTCTTATTGTATAACCATATTGAGTTATGAAATTCTGCATAAATGCAGGATGACGAATGAATGTACATGGTATGCCAGATTCTTGAATGATTTTTTCTTCTTCTCTATGTATTCGTCCAATTGTGGTTGCAAGTCCTATATCTTCTTCATCATCATCAGCTGCCATGGAAGATAATTTCACTATGTGATTGATACTATCACTGTATTTGCTAATTTCTTTCACCAAATTAGAATAAACTGTCATGTCAGGAGATGGCAAAGTTAGTAGGAACAGTCTATCTACTTGGTTTAGCGCATCAGCAATAGTTTCTGGTTTGTTATAGTCTAGGTTGACGACTTGGATTGATTTGTTATACTGTTTGAAATTATCATCTTTATTTTGTGAATGAATTGCTGCTTTGATAATGATGTCATTCTTATCTGGAGAAGATGACGATGAAGATACAAGCTGCTTTACCACTTCACTACCTACAGTTCCAGTAGCACCTGTAACCAAAATAGTTTCTGGCATTATTTTGTTATCTTTTTTAAATATAATTTCACAGACTATTTATTTCCAACAGTCAGCCATTTGGTGGAAGAGCTAGAGGAAGTAAATCAAGCATAACGAAATCGTGATAAAATGAAGGACGATTCTATAGTACAGCTATCAGACCAAATAATGGCTTAAACAGCTAGAATGCAGGAGATTGAAAGAAAACAATCAATCTAATAACGCTATAAAAGTAAATTCGTTGTTACGTTAATTACTTATCGTTATCATAGAATGGCCAATCTGTTGTTACGTTATTTAGAATTAAATCCTGTATTCTTCATTGAATCCACTCTAATAATTGTATTCTTAAGAAGTCACTTTATAACATTGTAACCCTTATTTAATTGATCTACTAACTACCAAACGTCGTTTCAGTAAGGTATTACTTAGTATGTTTCACTTTGGTATTATTTACTTAGTATGCAACTACTACTATACTTAATTATCATTATTATCATATTACCTAGTATGACACAAAACAGTAATAGCGATAAAGAGAGGCATATAGCCAAAGTTTCAAATAGAATCCATTATGGAAAGAACGTACAGGCTGATGACAAGTATATAATACTGAATCCAGCAAATTGGGCTGAAACTGACCCGTTTCTGTTAATGGCAGAAGATTGGTTTAGTACTAATGGTTTTGATTGGCATCCTCATCGAGGAATAGAAACTATCACAGTAGTTCTAGAAGGGGAGTTGGAACATCATGATAACCGTGGGGGTCATGGAGTATTAAAACCTGGAGATGTACAGTGGATGACAGCCGGACAAGGTATTTTGCATAGTGAGATGGCCCATAATAAACAACAAGTACATACATTGCAGCTTTGGCTTAACTTACCAGCTGAAAATAAGATGGTTGAGCCCACTTATCAAGACCTTCGGGGCGACAAGGTACCTGTCAGACGAGAACCTGGTGTAGAAGCAAGAGTGTTCTCTGGGCGTTCAGGAAATATCGAAGCAACATCAAAAGTGTCAAAATATGTACCAGTTACTATGCTAGATGTCAGGTTGGATGGTAATAAGGGTGCCTCCTTTACTCAAGAAATTCCTGCAGGAGAAGAAGGTTTTGTTTATGTGCTTTCAGGCCGTGGGTATTTTGACTCTAATGATACATTCGTAAGTGCAGGTCAAGTGGGTCATCTTGCTCACACTAGTGCGAGAACTGATAGACCTACTATACTGAATGCGTCAGCCAAAGAACCAATGCGCTTCTTGTTATGGACAGGAAATCCTTTACGCCAACCAGTAATAGCCCGAGGCCCATTTGTTATGAATACTGAAAGTCAGATTGCAGAAGCTTTTGCAGATTATAGAGCCGGCCTATTTGGTTCCATACCTGCATAAAAGATCCATGGATGTCGCAATGGTGGTAAGTAATGACAATCTCAATTGATAAATCAATAGAGCAGGAACAAAATGATACTGTATCTACAAGAAGGCAATCAACATATAAGATAAACCCACTAATTCTAAACAGATGGTCCCCAAGGTCTATGACAGGAGAAGAATTAGATGAAGAAACGATAATGAGCCTCTTTGAAGCAGCAAGATGGGCTCCTTCTTCTTATAATAATCAACCATGGAGATTCATTTATGCCAAGAGAAACACAGTACATTGGGACAAACTTTTCAATTTGTTAGCAGAACCCAACAAAGTTTGGACAAAAAATGCGGCTGTACTAGTTGTAGTAATAGCCAGAAGGAATTTCGAACATAATGAAAAATATTCCATAACACATCAATTTGATGCTGGAGCTGCATGGGAGAACTTAGCTTTAGAAGCCTCATCAAGAGGACTAGCAGTACATGCAATGCAAGGATTTGATTATGAACAAGCTAGAACAGATTTAGAAATTCCTAATAATTTTGATGTTATGGCAATGATTGCAATTGGTAGAAGAGGGCCAAAGGAGAACCTCCCGCCACAGCTACATGAGAAAGAACATCCAAATGATAGAAAACCTCTAACAGAAATTGTAATGGAAGGACAGTTTAGACAATAGGAAGAACAGTAGATAGATATATCATAACTTGTTACGGCAAGATAATACCCTCATGTTTCTACTCTACCCCTTCCCTTAGCTCCTCTTTCACGTCTGCTTCTGTGGGAAGCTGCTGATAATTTTCGCCCGTTGCTTGTTCTTGCTGTTCTTGTTCTTTTTTATCAACTGGAGTACGCTGTTTATACAATCTCTCTTTGTCTGCACTTGTTGGTGCTACTTTGTAATCTTCATCTGATACTTGCTCTGGAGTCTTATCGTTTTGCTCATTCATACGTGTTATATCTTATATCCATCACATCATTATTTAGCATATCAGTAGTCTTCATTTTCGTCCACCTACGACCTTTCGTATTATCTTTCACTTCTAGAGACAGGCATCTTAATAGAATACTCCTTGTATTTTAGCAGCCTTTTGGCTATGTTTTTGGTCTTCTCTTAGGAATTAATCTAATTTATCGTTGAACTTCTTGAAGGAATGTACAGAGGTTATAAGGAGGTCATTCAGTCAGGAAGCTAGTGCAGTGGATGTTCACATAAAAAATATGGATAAAATATCAGCACTTCATTTTGTTGAGTTTTCCACATGCATAGACATTCCTATTTGGGAGTTTAGTTCAGTGAACTTTTTGCATAGATTATTTTATTTTAGTTGTTTTAGTAATATTAGTAGTATATACAAAATCTCGCTTGTATACTAGTACAAGTCTCCGAAAATGGTTAATATCACGAAAATGCTTTGTACTTAGCCAACTTCTTCATACGGTTGAGGGATTATACTAGCGGCGGGCTGGTCTTTGGGTACCGCCGCTTATTAATTCCGACGTCGTATCACATAGTAAATCTATTGTATTGACCTTAAATCATCTCAGTTTCTATGTCCCTTACTCTTTGTTCTCTTAATTCTTCATACCAATTCTTTCTTCTTATCTTCTTAATATTGCTGTAAACTGTCCTATCAAATCCAAAATGCCCTAGAACTGTTTCTGCAGCATCGAGTGTCATTTCTTTGTACTTTTCTCTATCGTTGAAACTTGAGGTAAAGCTCTTTAAGTGCATCTTTACTATCTATTTTTGAAACGTTAGGCATTTCATTCCAGCCTATTGTTGCGACGTTATGCTGTAGGGCACCGTGCTCCTCTTCACCATGAGGCCCTGCTCTTACTAACCATAATGCCATTTTATAGTTATACTACTTTTATCATAGAAAACACGTGATAAGTAATATGCCTTATTATAGTGCCATCAAGTGCACTTTATGGTGAGAAAATGAAAGATAATTCAATGACTTCAATTATTTGTTAATTACATAAAAGTCATAGACTTGTGTTTTTATTTTATTGTTAATGACTTTATTCCGAATACAGTATTCAATCATTGCCCAGAATGCCGGAAATGTTTCAATTAAACCAATGACTAAACACAATACAAGTGTTTGTAGGTGGAACAATATTCTTTTTGGCCAACCAATCTTTGAATAGCGTAAATTCAGGAATAGTCCTACTTGGTATGACAATAGCCACATGACAGAAGTGAATAATAACATTAGACCAATACCTACTTCTATTGGGCTACCGTTTGTTAATGTATGCACTACTGATTGTGATGATAAGATATCAAACAATTTGTTGAACCAAGTTGACATATCAGCACCAACTGTTTGATTAATATCATGGATTGTTGATGTAGACGAGGATAGCAGTAATGGTATTATTTTTGGAACCTGAAAATATGCGTAAAGGATAATTGAGACAACACCTGATATAAAACCTAGAAAATATGTTGCTAATTTGAAAACCATCTTAAACCGATGTATTAACGGGAAGTTGTTTATATTTTGCATACTACCTACAACCCACCTCCGTCTTTGCATGAAATGGTCCTTCATATTGAGTGGAGGTTGCTCAAGAAGTATACCTCCATGCCACCCTAAGGATTTTGGGCCATATTTTTCATAAACTTTATACCCAAAAAGTTGATCCTCTGCGAGAGTTGGCCCGAAGTTCCATCCAATGGAATCTTCTATGTCAGATCGTACTAGAAGGTTGCTTCCATGCATATGCAATGGGGGAGGATTTGTCATTTGTGATACACAATCATAACATGTGAATGGTCTTACCGACTCAGCAATTGCTGTCAAAAAGTTTGCTGACTCAAACTTCAAAGGATAGAAGATTGGACCTTCAGATGCAATTGCATTATCTTCTCTAATAAATCTAAGAAGTGAAAGAATAGTTTGATTTGTTACATAACTTTCATCATCCATATGAAATACCCAATATTTTGAAGAATTCAATCCAAGTTTGCGTCGATGCTCTACAGCATATTGTAAAGCTCGTCCCTTTTTAATCGCATTTGAAGTGAACTTCTTGTCTACTATAATAACTTCAAAATTATCATTACCGCCAAAGCAACTTAATGTTGTAACATCATCCAAGTCGTCACTTACAACTGAGATAAAATAGTTAGAATATTTTATTTTGTGTGAAGAAGAAATTATTGAGTTAATTCCTCTATTTACAACTGGTGTTTTTGTTGCAGAACGTGTGGTTATCTGGAATATTATTATTGGATCATTATGTATTCTTTTAAGATCTTTCTCAACAAAAATATCTCTATTTCTCAAAAACCGTATTAGGGTCAGAAAAGCTACAGGAATAGAAGAAAACCAGAAAGTAGAAATTACAACAAATAAGATAGTATCGATCATAGTATTTCATCAGGTTATTTTTCTTTAATACCAATTGATTCTAGAACATCTCTTTTTAATAAAACTGCTCATTATTATAGAAATATTCTTAGAGAAAATTCTATCATATAAAACTAAAACTAAGGAGCTCTTATTATTTCGCTCATCTGCACTTGGAATTCTAATTTCTAGAAAATACCTGATATACTGACTAGAAACATTGTCAAGTTAATTTTGAGCACATGATGGTTTTGTGTTTATCCATTGACCTTCATTGTTTAGTTAGCGGCAAAATGCACTATAGATCCTTCCCTTGTCAGCCTAATATTACTAGAGTAGATTTGGATTAGAATTGCTTTACAAATCCTGCTTCACTTAAGGAAGCATGGTACCGAATACTTTTGTCACTGTATCACAATACTCATGATCAACAGTACGAGTCAAAACTGTGATTTACATGGTTGGCAATATTACAAGGTAATGTGTGGTTATATCAATTATTTTGATTTTGCATATTATAATTAATATTCATTAAATATGCGTTTATATCTCCCAATTTCTTTTGCGATGTCTTGGCAATCTGCTCGAATATTCTATAGGAACCTATCATCGCTTCAATCTTTTCCTTGTACGAAGCGGCATTAGTTTCTATTACAATATAGTCATATATTATTCTCAAATTGATCTCAAACGAACCATCATCACTTAGCCATTGGAGCATACATCCAGTTTCACTTTCAATTAGTCCTGTCCATCGAAGGTTGTTGAACCATTTTCCCATTAAAGTGCGAACTATATCTTTAGGTTTTACATTCACAGGAACATATGTTTGAAGTAATTGAATGAATTCTTTTCCTTTTTTTACATTATGTAGAGAGCTGACATTACCTTTTGATAGTACGAGTATACCATTTTTCGTTAATTTGTAACCTATATCAGATCTCTCAATTAGATCCAAATCTTGTAATCTATTCAAAGATCTTGCAAGACTTTGCTGATGAAGATTCAATTTACGCATTAAGCCTGTGAATGAATAATAATTTGATCCTGCTTCATGATTTAGTAACGAAAGGATTTTGCTATCATTCATACGAAAATCACTAACAAATAATGAATGTTCATCGTCACTGTGATTTTTTTTCTCGATTAATACCTGTGTAGCGTTATCAGTGGATACAATCTGTTTTTCGATAGCTTTGGGACTGTCTGTATCTGTGCAATATCCTGTTCCTTTTGTTTCAGAGGAAACACTTTCATTTTGTGATGCATCAGATTCTATTGATACAGTCTTCTCCAATTATATATCACATTTATTGATATTATAACATATAAACTATAAAGCCAGTACTGTAAATAAGCAAACTCAAAGCAACTAGTGCAAAGATCATAACATGATCATTTTCTTCTCTACATGACAGTAATAAGTGACAAGTTACAGGATGATTATGTTGCTGCATGCATATTTTATTGCATAGCTTTAATAAGAAGACTAACTTTTGCAAAAGTTAGTCACATCACAATGGAAATGATATTGTACATCCATATTTTGATACTTAGGATGGTGTTTTGACATTATTATTATTTTACTACTACAATAAATTCCATCAAATATGGATGGTCGAGCAAGTAGGAGTGTTGTCGGATTAAAGTTAGAAAAATTGAAAATAAAATGATATCTTTATCACTAGTGATATTTCTTATGTATATAGCATCATCATATATGGTCATGGAT
This sequence comes from Nitrososphaeraceae archaeon, assembly GCA_035252175.1. Taxonomy (GTDB): domain Archaea; phylum Thermoproteota; class Nitrososphaeria; order Nitrososphaerales; family Nitrososphaeraceae; genus JAFAQB01. The sequence goes on along the minus strand of DATFDI010000052.1, from coordinate 9,841 downwards.
ATCTCTTGCTGGCAGTATTTCTTAAATTGATTTCAACTCAGCTATTAATAGCGAGTCATTAAAAAGATTTTTTTGGGCCCTTTTGGAAAGTTTAAAAATGATCCACTACCAATTAGTACAGAAAATGAATTTTTGTCAATAAAAACAGTAACACGTATGTCGATTGATATAAGTGGCCTATAATGGATATATATTTAGGAAAGGCGGATAATTATAGTTATTTTTGTAGTACACCTGATTTGTATAATTACGATGACGATATTAACATTGTCACCATTTCATTGTCAGTCAGTCAGTCGTTCCAAAATCGATGTGTCATCACATACTGTTTCTCAGCTTCATATATACTCCTGTATATCTCCTCATCATCAATATAATTACGCAAAATCCGTGCAGCAGTGTCCGCGCCTATCCCATAACCAGCCAATACAATCAAGGCTTTTCTGCCAAAATTGTTAATAAGAGATGCGACTTTCCAAGCACGATTAAATTTGTGATTTTCATCCTTTGATAGTTTGTCTCCTGTAAGTCTTTTTATTATGATCTTTGCCATATCATTATCAGACCAGAATGTTGCTGTAATTAATTTAGACTTACAAGTTGGACAAGAGATAGTTTCAGGTGTTTCTTTTGTCTCCATAGTTCGTTCCCACTTTCCACATCTAATACAAATTAATCTATGTTTTGTTTTTTCTAACCTTTCCTTTATAAGTTCTATGACACCTTTTTCAATACTTAGTGGACTAGCAGAGAATTTTTTTCCTGAGTGTTCAAGAATTGGTTCGCCCAAGCTAGAAAATTCTATAATATCAGACCAGTGAAGTTTTATAATTCCATTTTTTACATCAGTCAGTACTTTCTTCGTTTGCGGAATATCATATTTATCATGCAGCAATTCTCTAATAGACTCTTTACTTATCGGGGTCTTTGCATATCTATCATAAATCAATCGGGCCACTTTTCTATCATATACGGCTTCTCTACTAATCATACCAAATCTTTTTGCGACCATCCACACTTTCCAGTTAATGTGATGTGTTCCTGTCAAGGAGGCAATGATAACCGGTTCAAAGTCATAGGTGTCATTAAAAATAGATTCAATATGTCCCTTTCCTATTTTTGCACTTGAAGATAACATAATTCTATATGGATCAGATTTTGTTTCTACTTCATAACCAAGCTGGGATGACAGTATTGCCGATAGCATTGATGCCAGTGTATTGTTTACTTTTGTGCCAAATGTTGAGTGAATTATAACTGTATTTTTTGCAATTGAACTTTCAATTACAACATTTTTTGAATCTGGAATTATCTTTATAGAATTAAAAGTATCTTCTATAGTAGAAGATGTATAAAGTTTTATTACTTTCTTCGCTGCCTGATTACGTAAAAGACCTACTTCCTCGGCAGTTTCACAGTCTACAGGGATCGTCTCTCCAACCCAGTATGGAACGTTTATTGCAATTCCATGTAATGGTTCAACATTGACTTGCATTCTACGTTCATCGACAGAAATAACCCTCCACTGCGAGCCCTTCAATACAAATACATTCCCTTTTTCGCCATAGTCTCCTACAAACTGCTGATCTAGTGTTCCTATTCTTCTATTACTAATAGAATCTATAACTTCAAATTTTAGAACATAAGGAATCATAGACAGATTCTCAAAATAAAATTTATATGCCTTTAGTCGTCGCTTATATGATCCATCTTCCCGTTCATATTTAATAATACGGTTAGCATCAAGGAGATCGATACATCCTTCAATATCGTAAAAACTAATTTTAGAAAATGGATATGCCTTGGTTATAAGGTCAAAAGCGTCTTCTAGTCTAATCTGGCTTCTAGTTTGTAGTGCTAGACCAACCAAATGATGAGCTACTACATCAAGGGCCTGATTATGCATTACCTGTTCCTCTATTGATCGTCTTCTCATTCTTCTGATAATTGCTAGTGCTTCTATTTCATCATCTGGATTGTTTGTTACAATCAAACCTTTTGCTGAATTTCCTTGCGCATGTCTGCTCCGACCAATCCTCTGCATTAATTTTGAAACCTGTCTTGGTGATCCATAGTGAATTACAAGTTCTACAGATCCAATATCTAAACCCAGCTCTAACGAGGAAGTACAAACTACTATATCTACCAGACCTTCTCTTAATCTTACTTCTGTGTCTTCGCGTACATCCTTGGATAGTGACCCATGATGGACATCTACTCTAATATCATTTTGGTTTTTTAATATAGTACCTATGTATTCAGCCTCATCCCGTGTATTTGTAAATAGTAATACTGAACCAGCTATTCTATTTGTTTTTACATATTCAACTACAAAATGAGCCACATCGTTAATCGAACCCTTTATGAATTTAACATCGACATCATATTTTCTTACAGAATTGTCCACAATTACTGCATGTTTTCTGTTGGTTCCAGAAATAAATCTGGCAGCCTCATTTAAGTTACCCAAAGTTGCAGACAAGCCAATTCTAGTAACTTGCTGTAAACTTGCTGCTTGTAATCTCTCAAGACCAATGGACAGATGTGCACCACGTTCATTTGAGATTAGCTCGTGGATCTCATCAACTACGATCCATTCCAGGCTACGTAATGCATCAAGCATTTTCTCAATTGTTAATATTACAGCAAGAGACTCTGGTGTAGTGATTAAAATGTCAGGAGGGTCTTCTACTATTTTCTTTTTAGCTAGAGTGGTTGTGTCCCCGTGTCTAATTTGTATTCTTAAATTTTCAGATTCTGCATATTTGATAATTCGCCTAAGTACATCGTTATTCAATGCTCTCAAAGGAGTAATATATATTGCTCGAATTTTGCTTTTATAATTTCTCTGATCACTAGATAACATTGCAAATATAGGTAAAACTGCTGCCTCAGTTTTACCGGATCCAGTCGGTGCGACTAGTAGGCAATTAACTTTTCTTGTGATTACAGGTAATGCTTTTTGTTGAATTACAGTTAGAGAATTAAAACCTTCTCTTCCAAATTTATCAACAGTTAACCGGCAATAATCAGTGATTGCAGTTGATATGTTATTCAACGTTAGAAGAGGTTCCTGTTTGCTGTTCTCTAGCACGCTGTTTTGCTTTTGAACTTGACTTTTCATAAAGTATCACCAAAAAGAGGCCGATGACAAATAGTCCTGCTGCAATCAAAGCATAAGAATCGAAATTTACAATCATTAATATCATCTCATATATGACGATATTCATCGATAAATACGTTCGTTTTAATAATTAACTCATCGAATATATCTGCTACAATAGATTTGCCTGTTGTACTAAATGGATGATAACAACTAAATGGCAAAACTTTTTCTTGTGATAGATAATAACCATGTTTTAGCTGTACATTAGCAATTGACGTTGGTAAATTGCAATATCCATTGTTGATAATAAGTAGTTTAGTTATGTAATACATTATCTGGCAATATGAGTTTAAGGGTGATAACGTGATTTTCTATAGATTAGCAAGAACTTGTATTATGACAAACCCAGAAAATATAAAAATTCAACTACTCAGTAAATGACTTTTGACCAGTATGACTATTTGACTATCTGTCAGATTTGTTTTATCTTCAGTAATAAAAAGATGTGAATGAATATAAATGCAAAAATCACCAATTTATTTGAAAGCAATAACTTTGCGTAAAAATAGTGATATATGTGCTATTAAAGATGAAGCCAAAAAAGGTATGATTCTGATCTTAAGGGTCACCCCATTAGCACAAAAAGATATTGAAGAGCTTCGGAAGACAATTGATGAACTTTATACTTATGTTCAATCCACAGGAGGCGATATTGCCCGATTAGGGGAGGAACGTGTGGTAGTGATGCCACCAAGTGTAAAGATCTGGCGTGGTGGATCTTATGGTTTAAAATAATTTTCACATACATTTACAATTTATCACGATATCATAATAACGTTGATCACGTCAATGTAAATTTTAAATCCCCTTAATGCTAACTTGGGCATAATTCGGCATGACTTCCAGAACATTCGAAGTATGCAATGGAATCATCATGTCAAATTGTATAAGTTAGCAAATTCAATACTAATATTTTGCGGATGTTAAATGGTTCTGGTACAATGATTAAATGTATTGAAGATATGCATTGCAATAATATCAAAAGCTACATTTTTTACACGATCGAATTTACAAGGGATTTAATATAATTTTATCGCCTCTTGTACTAATGGATGCTGGGTTGGTATTTTGAACATTTTATTAATCGAAGTTGCAAGGTTCTGTACTTTACTTCGTTCTCCATGGTTAATTAATACTCGTCTGAGTTTCGATTGGAGTCTTGTAATATAGGCTATAGATTGGTTGTAGTCACTATGGGTATTAAATCCCTCAATGCTTTTAACTTGACAATCTATTCTAATGTTTTTGCCATCAATAGTTATTTGACGGCTTCCATCTTGAATAAGCCTGCCGGGGGTTCCCTGTGCCTGAAATGATGATAGAATCAATCTATTTTTGGGATCATTACATATTTGCTCAAGGTAACCTACAGATGGACCACTAGTTAACATTGAAGATGGAGCTAAAATTATTGCTGGCATTTCATTTTCAAACGATTGGGACTCAACAATCAGAAATTGTTTAGATTTAAATGGATTTTCTTCACCTGCCAATAGGATGTGTTTTATTTCCTTTGAGAGATATTCAGGGTAAGCTTCGTGTATAGACGTGGAATCAGAAATAATCTTTTCAATTAATACTGGCGTTTCTGTAATTCTTCCAGCTTTCATGTACATGTTAATAGATAAAATAAGCTCCTGAGATAATCCAACTGTTGGCACTGGAAATAAAATCTTTCCATTTTCTGCGATAGTGCTATTTATAACATCAATAAGATGCACATCTACCTCTTCACGTCGTGGAAAAATGTCTTCTTTTGAACCATATGTACTTTCTATGATCATAGTTTCAACCCTAGGGAAATTCCACGAAGAATTTTCAAGTGAATATGTTCTTCCAAATTTCATATCCCCAGTATACACAATGTTATGATCACCATTTCCAATATGTAAATGAATTAACGCGGAACCTAGAATATGGCCCGAATTACTCAGCATAAGTTTTATGTCCGGAGAGATATCAGTAACAGTTCCAAATGCAAGAGGAATTGTATGCATTATTACATTGTCCACATCTTTGTTAGAATAAAAGGCAGCGTTACGAGTATTATTTATGTATTTTTCATGCAACAGATTCATTAAAGGCAGCGTTGGTTCTGAACAATATACAGGTCCTTGGTATCCATACTTGAATAAAAAAGGCAGGAATCCAGTGTGATCAAGATGCGCATGACTTAAAACTATTGCATCAATTTCGTTAACTTCTATTCCCACAATATCAAACCTTGGTAGGATGTTTAATGAATCTGAGCCTAGCATATTGATTCCGCAATCAAGTAAGACTTTGCTCTCATCGGTAGTCAATAACATTGAAGAACGACCTATCTCAGCGAAACCGCCTAATGTAATTAAACTGACTTCAGTTATATCGTTAAGCTTTGATCTAAAAATCTTCTCTCCTACTTCTTTATAAAAGTGGATCCGCTCGTTTGTTTTGTCGTGAAGAATTTTGTTAATACGACTAATAATAGACATTGATTGTGGAGCCTTTCTAATTCTGATTTGCCAACCTATTTTTCCCACAAGATCAGCGCCAGCATAATCCCCACCAGCATTAGCAATCAAAGACGGTTTTTCTACAAATATTTCAACCTCTCCTAATGCATGATCAAAAAAGATCTCAATTATCCCAACTTGTTTCGGAATAGATTTGTTAAGAATTTCAATACATTCTTCTTCTGATTTTCTTATTGATTCATCTGTGCGGACAACAATTCTTTTCTTTATAGTATTGACCATATTAGAAAGGATTTGGGTATTCTGTATTAGATATGCTGGATTTTTAGAATACAGAGCGATTCGTGGGCCTTCGTATTCAATTTTGGTGATATGTGATTCACCAGGAAGACTTTGCAGTATTACTGCCATGATATTTTGGCTTGTAGATTCATGATACGGTGGTTTATATTGCATTAGATTTAGACACTATATATTATGTTATGATTAACGTAGAACGCACCATTAGAGGTATTATGTCAGTCAATTAGCAAGGCCATTTAAAGATGTTTCGCTAAGATAATGTTTAATTAATAAATAGCAAATAAGATGCAAATGGATACTAATTGACGTTAAAGTTGAAATACTAAGTTGATTATATTATGTTAAGGATATAGTTTGGAAAATAGAGATTCACATGCTAATGGTCAGAGAGGAGGTTATGGTGGTGGCGGAGGTTACCGCAGTGAAAGAGGATATGGAGGAAGAGGGCACGGAGGATTTGGAGGTGGCTTTGGAGGCCCAAGACCATTTAGACCATCGCCAGTTAAAGTAGGAGAAGAATTTGACGTGAAGATTGAATCTATGAGTAAGAGGGGTGATGCAGGTGTAGCAAAAGTAGAGGGTTTAGTGATTTTTGTATCAGGTACAAAAGTTGGAGATAGCGTCAGAATAAGAATAACAAAAGTAGGTAGAGGATATGCCACTGCTGACATTGCAAGCCAACCTGAAAGTGCAAGCCAACCTGAAAGTGCAAGCCAACAAACAGCGGTAGATTCGTCTGCTGAACTGAATAAAGATACAACATCTACTGATCAACAAGAAATGGAGTAATATGAGAGGATACAGAAGTATTGTTAATTTCTGTTTTTAAGACATTCAAGAGAGTTAGCGATAATAACCATCAATATTAGGAAAACTGCGAATAGTTAATCAAATAGATACATATCAAATATAGATTCAGTTAGGATATTCTTAAGTCGAATTTGCAAACTTCAATACCGAACTAATTTCATACTATATTACATCTAGTCTACTAGCATTATTTTTACTGTCTATTGTTAGAATAACTTTAGAATATACAGGATTAAATATACCTCAATCATACGATTTTCGCAATGGGTTCACCAGCTATTCATTTAATGGAACTGCCAAGGAAGATATTGATAGGAGATAATGTATTATGTCGACTTGGCTCCTTCATTATGGATCTTGATGGGAATGCCTCAAAGATTGCAATTATAACAGGCAGCAATGTAAAAGCAAAAGTGGAAGAATTATTCAGGTCATCTATTTTAGAACATTCTTTGCAATATTCATGGTATATTGTACACGATGCGTCGATGGATTCTGTAAATATGATGTATAGAAAGTTTCTAGACCGTATTCCAGACTTTGTTATTGGACTTGGTGGTGGACGCTCTGTTGATGTAGCTAAAATGACTGCATTTAAGTTAAATAGACCCTTTATTAGCGTGCCCACCTCTGCTTCTCACGATGGAATATCTAGTCCTTTTGTCTCAATAAGGGGTACTGACAAACCACATTCAGTCAAGGTAAATAGCCCTATAGGAGTGTTAGCTGATACCCACTTGCTTTCTGAGGCCCCACTCAGATTATTGGCGAGCGGATGCGGAGACCTTGTTGCAAAATTAACTGCAGTTAAAGACTGGGAGCTCGCAAGGGATGAAAAAAATGAATATTTTGGAACTTACGCTGCAAACCTTGCATATATGAGTGCAAAAATTATACTAGAGGGATCGGATAAATTATTATATGAAAGAAGTGGGTTTGGTATTAGAACTATTGTCGAGGCATTAATCAGCGCAGGAGTTGCGGCTTGTATTGCAGGAAGTAGCAGGCCATGTTCCGGCGCTGAACATCTCTTTAGCCACGCACTAGAATATATTGTAGGTCAGAATTGCGGATTGCATGGAGAGCGTGTAGGTTTGGGTACTATCATGATGGCCAAACTACATGGACTAGACTGGGAAAGAATAGTCAAAACATTAGAAAATGTTGGGGCTCCAACAAAAGCCAAGCAGATCAAAATAAATGAGGATCAAATAGTCGATTCCCTGCTAACTGCACAGTCGCTCAGACCAGAAAGATATACAATTCTTAGTAAATTGAAGCTAGATAGACAAACCGCATTAGAACTAGCCAAGTCAGTATATATCGTTTAATCAGCGACAACATAAAAATCGCGGTTAATATTCAGCATAGCCTTAAGTACTGAAATGTCATAATTTTATTGGAAACATAAATGAATTTCTCAGATTTGCCATATTAATGAGCATTATTATGAGAACCAATCGGCATAATTGCTATTATATTATACAAAAAGATAATAATCATAATAAATTGCAGATTTGTAAGTACGATTAACAATTTACAAATATATAAAAAGTGATTAATAAAAGTGACAAATTTTATGTATGCTTATTTTCGGTAGGTTGTACCGGTTTTTCTTCGGCCTTTAATTGTTGTGGTTGTTGTTGGGATTGAGGTTGCAACGGTTTGTAACCTTCTATAAATTTAATACTACTTACAGTAGTTACAAACTTAAAGATATCATTTGCTATTGCACGTTTGATGATTTGCAATCCTTCAGACAGAAAAATTTCCTCTGCTAATTCAATTTCCAAAGTTGAATCTACAACTTTGAATTTTATCTTATCTTCATCAATAGGTAGTCTTCTTTTTATAAGAGACATTATCTTATCATCGTTAGTCTCAAGCTTTTTCAAAATGTTAACATCATATGTTAAAGTTCGGCCTGCAAATCTGTGGTTAAAGTCAAGTTGAACTCTGCCTGATCCTACATATCTTACTATCCCAGGGCGCTCATACATTTCTACTACATCTCCAACCTTTATGTTATCCGCCTTCTCTCCCAACTTTCGTTGTGGAATCATTCTTACCTTATTTGGGTCCCTGTCACCAAATCCTTTGTCTGGGGTAATTTCAATAGTGAGTTTATCACCCAAATTAGCATTAGCTAGAGCTTCATCCAATCCTTTCAAGACCCATCCTTCGCCAATAGATACAAGTCTTGGCTCGTATTTGCGTGTCGGATCATACAGATCAGATTTTTTAGCATCTTCCTCATAGGTTGTTTCGAAAATTTCATTAGAATCCTTAACCTTAGCGGTATAATCTACTAATACAAGGGAGCCTCTCTCCAAAGTCATAAAGTTCGCTATTAAATTACCTTATATAAGTTTAATAAATATATATTTGAATTCGAAGACAGATAAAAATATAGTAATCGTCATATATACATAGCAATAATGTTTAATCTTTCATTTAAAAAGTATATTATATAAATATTATATGCTTGTAATAAAATGAAGTGATATGTTATTACGTAATTGCTTCTGACGGAATAGGCAATAGCGGTACATTTCTCTGAACAACAGCCAAGTAGTACGGGGATATCCACAACAGTAAACTATTGGGATAACAATTTTTTCTTTACAGTTTAAATTTATTTACACAGGTATAGATATTTTATAGCAAACTAATCGTCTTTATGAAATGATGAAACGATGATGATATAAATAATAAATGATGAACGCACCACCGTTGAATCTTGATATTAGAATAAGAACAAAATATCTTAATTTTAACAAGATTGGATTCGACAAAAAACTAGTGTCAATCATATCGATATTAATTATCTAAGAAATTTTACATTTCTTAAAAATGTATTGCAACGTACAAGGCTGTGATGAGCAGTACTTGGGCAACCATAAGCAGGTGTTTCCATCAATGTACAAAGTGCGGCATATTATACTTATGTGGTGATAGATTATTATGCAAAATGCCGTTCAATTATGGTAAATGTCCCCAATGTCATTTGGTATAAAATTTGGCTGGGAACGGTTCTTCTATCACCAAATTGTCAGATTTGCATTCTACAAATTCAATATAAATATTATTTTTATCATATATATAA
>DATFDI010000051.1:0-6393 GCA_035252175.1 Nitrososphaeraceae archaeon | reverse complement strand
AATAAACCTAACATAATCGGTATGAACAGGTACAATGTTGTATGTCCATCATGTAACTCTGAATTGGAAAGCTACGAAAAATACATCAATCACGTTTTTGAAAAGCATGAAGACCAGCCTTCACTTAGAATGCGAGCAAGGGTAGTAAAAAAAGATAATGATGAGTGACAATACTCAATGCTGTTGAAGTAACATGTCATGGAATTAATTGCTCTTGCCGAAAATTAGTGGCTCATTCTCTGTATGAGGTTAGGGGAAAGTAGAAATTTATTTATCTTCCTTATACATTATCCACTGGCCAAGCACCTGGAGTAATGATTTCAACCAGATTCCCTGCTGGATCTCGAAAGTATATTGAATTCGTACCTTTCTCCCAAGCGACTTCCTTTTCAATTTTAATATTCTTTTCATTTAATGTTTGTTTGGCATTATCATAGTTTTCTTGATCGATCTCTAAAGCAAAATGTACAATTGACGGTGGAGAAGTCCCATGAGTGGGAAATTGGATAGTAGCACTGTTTTCATTACTGACTAGTGTTTTATTCGGATTGAAAATCAAAAGCATGCTTTGACCTGCTTTAAGAAAGACAGATCTGTCTTGTTCTTCGAACACGAATTCTAGTCCTAAAATACTGGTATAGAAATCCTTCATTCTTAGCAGGTCAGAAGAATAGATACATGTTTCTACAATTTTTCTAAAATGCAAATATGATTTAAATGAGACCTACATAATAGAAATGTGTTTATCATGGAAATAAGATTCGTGGCAGTTTTTATTCACTATTTACTGCTATAGGGGTTATCCGGGATAGAATTATCAGTATATTCGAGCAATACCTACACTTACATTATCCTAGCGAAAAAATATAACAAGCAAATATGGGACCAGACCGAAGTAGAATTTTTGATGTAATCACACAGATACCATCACCCTCTACTGTATAGTAATGGAATTTCTCAAAACATAGATGAATGTATCTGTAGATACTGGAAAACAGCCAATGATTTTGTTATTTTATTTGCCATTGGCACTTTACAATGTTGTTAGTTAGATGATGGAATTTCCCATTCTCTGTGATGGTTTGCCGAAAGAGTTCTTATTTCATCATGTCCAATGTAATCAGATATCATTGTCTTAGTAGTGTAATTGTTCTTTCCTTTGATATGTCGGGGGCAGTGCTGGTCAGTAAATACCCACATTCCTACCAGCTAAATAACCAACAAATGATACGAAACTGGAATTCCCTCTGTGCTTGGCGTGAATGTGTTGCTTGACACTAGACTTTCTCAAGCTATATATGCTCGGAAATTGAATTCTAGCGTATTGTTCAAAGGGGAGTAAGAAAACATAGTATGATCGATAACTCTTTTCTAGTATTCATGTCGACGGCATAGTATTATAAAAAATACCCATCATTTTATAATAACAGAACATGACTATGTAAATTGTATGAACCACACAGCATCGGTTTTAATATTATTCCCAATTATAGTTAGTGTCCTAGTTTTTGGTATTTGGAGTAATACTTATGCATATACACAACAAGCTTCTTCACCCGGCTTGTCGGGACCGGCATCCCAACAACATGTATCTGGAATAAAAATCACATCACCTACAAGAGGTCAACAAGTACCAGTAGGAAAAGACCTTACTATATCTGGAACATCTATTGATAATGTAACTTCTAATGATTGTAAAGTATCAGTTATAATAAACAAAGTAAGGCCATATCAGAATACTACTGCTATTGGGCCAGGTGGGGCGGCTGATTATTCAAAATGGAATTTTGTACTTACATCAAAATATACTACAATTAAACCTGGGCAAAATAAAATAACAGCTAAATATGAATGCGCAAATGATCCTCATACAATCTCTTTTTCTAGTGTAAATATTACTGGAGTACAAGGTACAGGAGCACCATCATCATCAACTAAACCGACAACTACTGCAGCTGCTCCGTCTCTAAAGAAACAACAGCAGGTGTCAACTACGAATGCTGTTTCACCTTCAACTGGTTACATCACATGGGCAAAAGTAGGTTCACTTAGAAAGATCAGTGAAACATCGTCATCATCCTCAACATCACCATTGTCAATAGCTCCACAGATAAAAGCCATAAACCAACAACAGGCAGCGCCATCGCAACAACTACAACTACGATCAGTACAACCAATAACGCCAATTAATGCTACAACAGATACTAACTATACAGCTGGACAAAATTATACGTTTGCTGCAGCAACAGCACCTTCTCCAATGGATACCTCTGATCAGATGTTCTATCTTGGTTATCATGGCAATAGTGATTCAAAATATAATGACAATCGTGACAGTAATACAAGAAGTGTAAGCGATAGTACTTTAAAACCTAAAGATACAAAGTCTCATTTTACTCCTTCTGATATAGGAATAAAGAAAACTAGTAGCGTTACTAAATCATCATCGGTTCATGATACTAAGCAAAGTACCGGTGTAAGTGATTCTGCAGAAACGAAGAAAACCAGCATGGCTAAGATAGATACTTATGACAGTAATGAAGATAAGAGCAGCCGCAGCACTGAAGGCAGTGCAAATATCGAAAATAACTCAGGCGGACATAGCATTTTTGGTTTTAGTGATGGATAGGGAACCCTTAATAGATGCCATACTCATTTCCTCACCTAATTATAATATTAAAAACTGTAAGGTACATAGCCTAAATAAAATTTATTTCATAAAATCTCGCATTAAAACTGATAGGTATGCGCTAAATATGCTATAGCTCCAAATATTTGTACATTATAAATGATAATTGGAGATAGTATCGCCGAACAGAATGGTATTGGTTCTAGAACAGTAAGTAGTATTGTAGCCAATTGCAAGATTGGACTTCAGGGCTAATTTTGATTTAATTAGACAGCTAGCTGTATGGGCAATACAGAATGATTGAAACTTCGATGATTTAGCTTCACATTTACGGGCTTTACAAGGATTTGCTCAGGTCGGTGGCAGCATAAGATACACATTATTCTTATATTATAGCACGTTAAAGAATTCCCTCCCAAATTCCAGATGACGGCTCATCCAAATGACCATCTGATCTACTTATTATGTATTGATGCACTTACTACATTTGTTTTCGCTATTTTACTACATCATATAATTACACCAGCAAATAAAAACAACAATAGTATTATTATTCCTGCACCATCAACAGCAAACCCTGGATATGCAGTCAATTTATTCTTTGTGACTTCTGATGTGCTTGCTAATCCTCCACCTACAATCGGCAGTATAGTCATAACTCATATGTCATTATGATCTTTGAAGTTTGAGAAATATTGTTTAGAGTTTTATCATATTCACTGTTTCTAATTCTGATTGTTCTTTAATTTTTAGATCTGCCAACGAACCTTCAACGGATTTATCGGCATGTAAAGTATCAATATATTCTGTATTTGTGAAAGTAACTAACGTGCCTATGATATTTCCATTGCTACTTAATAATTGATAGGTAAAGTCTAATTTTTTCGATGGAAGAATTTATTGCGTTATGTTCCATGTAATCTAAGGTCACAGGATTACATTTCAGCTTTTTGCTTAGATTTATCTACAATTTGACTGTATAATAATAAATTCTTTCAATTTGTTTAACGAATAACGCTATTTTTTGTCTGTTGTTATCCTAAATGATTTTATCATTCTCTGGATGGTTGGCAGGTAACTATAATACTTGTCTGGCTCAGAAGAATACCTTAGAATATAACCTATGTCGTTTTTTACGAGTAATACTTCCATAACCTTAAGCTGGGTCTTAGTTTTACTGCTAATTTGCTGCTGCCCCATATATGTATATACTATTTTATGTCCTATGTTTCCATCAGCCAAGGTAATTTCATCTCCTCCAGATTCTGATTTAATCAAGTTAAAAGAAGGTAATTTTGCAATTAGCGATGTTATGTGTGAAAGAACAAAACTATGTAGTAATATTTTCTGGGACGTTGGCTTATCGAAAAACCTAAAAAATTCTGCTATATTTCTTGTATGTAACTTATGAACCGATATGCTAAGCATTTCTTGGTATATGTCAGAAGAATCTGCTAATGGAGATACAAATTCAACAATAGGCTCATCAGAGGAAACCTGATCAGGAAGACTTCTGCTGTCGCCTATGCGACGATCTTCGCCCTCTCCTTGACTTTCTTCATCTATCTTTTGCCAAGGAGATAGATATTGCATAACTATTCCAAAAGCTCTATTTTGGTAGCTCACGAAATTATTATTATTGTTAATCTTACTGTCTATAGACGGCTTTAAATTAATTGTGCCAGTACTACTGTTAGTAGCAATTACGTTCATATTGTTAGCCGCAATTGCTTGTTGTTGGGGTACAAGATACCAGAGTAAAATAACGGCTAATGACACAGAAATTATCATTTCAGTTAGAAATGAAATCATAAAATTTGATAGTAAGAAAGTAATAGGTGTATAAGTATCATGTTTTTCAGTATGCATTATTTCTAGCAATTGAGTTTATTATATTGCATGTATAGTGTATTGCTTAACAAAGTTAATTCTGTTTCTCTTTAATAACGCAGTTAAAATAAAATCAAATAGCCTTTCATCACAAACATTTCAATAAACATGAGGAAATATATGAATTGAGCTACTTAACTGGGCTCGATACCGTATTTATAGGTTCTTATTATAAAGCCTTACTAGAGATCACACTAGTATATGCCACAACTAATGCAATAGACAACAGAAAAACTTCTTCTTTAGCTCTTGCTGGAATAAAGCTATGTTCATGTCTTGTATCACATTATGATGCAACTCTGCATTGTTGTTCAAGCTGCTGGTTCTGATTTAGACCATCTTATCGCTTTTATGGACAACTCATTGATAATTAATGTCATGTTTACTTCCAAATTAACTATAATGCGTATATCATATTTCATTACACTATAAAAAATGATAGAAATGGTAACATAGTTAACATAGTTAGCCTAATTATACTAACGACCTAATTGCACCAAATCCAACTGGTATAATTAACGCAAATCACTTTCGCCAATGTCATATCGTGATAGGATCAACATTATTCAGGATATATAATACTAAAGTTAGCTGAATATGGTGAACTAAACCAGACTGCCCTAATTACATTTACAGGATTGAATTTAAAGAAACACAGATGCATTCTTGAATCTTTATGAGAATAGATTTAAAGTATTAATATGTCAGATGTTGGATTGATGAAAATAGCAATTAGAATATTATAAAAGGACTTCGGTAAAAAGAGACCTACAAGTGTTCAACCGTATTTCGTGCGTGTCAATATTTGCATTCTCGCACCTCATTGTACTATAACAAAGGACTAGGTGCTTAATAGATTAACAAGGTTAACCAATGTTTTTTAATTTTGCAATGGATGCGATCTCATGAAAAATAACAAAATAGTAAGTACATATCATTTAAGTGCTCATAATAGTAATTCTAATGTAGTTACTATCAATAAGAAACAACAGCCATCTATACACGACCGTATCAAATTAATTCACATAGACGATGAATATAGTGGCTTAACGCAAGGCATTTGCGGAAGTGTGAGTGGTATTTATGCTGCCAATGAAATATGTAAATCTGTTAATAGACCTGAACCAATTATTTGGGTCAAGTGGGATAATGGGATTGAACTTGGATTAATAGAAGGAATAGATAAATACGAAATTGTGTCAAATGTAATTACTACTGATAATATTACTCAAGGTGAGCGACAAACATAATTCTTATTGATAACAACGGACAGTTTACTTCAATAAATAATGCATATATTAGAGAGGTTAAAATCGATTGGTTGTTTCGTTTCGATTAACGTATTTGATGTTATGGCTATGAACTGTATCACCTTTACTTTGGTAATATATTCGCCGATTGATATTGCATATGGTCAACAACAACAATTTTCTTCTAGCCCGTGAGTAATAGTAGTAGGTAGTAAACTGACATTTGGTGATACACTAAAAGGTCAAATAACAACAGCAAGACCAATACTGAACAAATACGGATTTAAAGCGAGTTTTTTTACATACATGTGACTGGGTAGGATTACAACCTCTAGAACTCCCAGGTTAACATGGCAAGACATATCCTTATAGCAGAAGGATGGTCAAGACATTGAATCTAAAACTATGACTCATAGAGATCTCCCAAAGCTGTCTGCTGCAGATTTGAATTTTGAAGTAGCTCAGTCAAAAAGAAATGTTTGCCTGATCATGATATAAACTCAACTATATTTGCTACTCCACATGGAGATGAATGGAATAATCCCACTGTAATAAACGAAATTTCAAAATATTATAACCTTGCAGATAACGGGTTTGCCCCTTTGATGTTTCTACGCTGTGATG